>JAXDPG010000059.1:0-3444 GCA_034668485.1 Sphingomonadales bacterium | reverse complement strand
ATCCGTTGCGGGACCTGTTCGACGCCGCGGTGCGCGGGCGCTCGGTTCGGCTGACCTGCCGGACATGCGGGCACAGCGCGGTGCTCAGCAGCCATGGCTTGTGGTGGCTGTTCGACCGCAAGGGCTGGCGGGACGGCCTCGAGGATTTGCGCAGGCGCTCGATCTGCCTGCTCTGCCTGCACCGGCGCGGCGAAAAGGTGCGCCATCCCGAGCTGGAGCTGGTGCCCGGCTCGCCCAGCGACACCAGCCTGCCGATGCCCTCGGAAATGGACTGGAAGCGGGAGGTGCGGCGGCGGCGGTGAGGACTTTGGAAATCAGCGTCTGCGGGAAGCGGGCGCGTCACCGCGCGCTCAGCGGCGGGCGACCACCGCGTCCCAGTCCCCGCCCCCCTCGACCAGCCAGCTGAAGCCGCGGCGGCGCTCCATGACGACTCCCCGGTGGAGGCCCTCCGGCGGCGTCCGGCCCTCGCGCCGGGCGGCCCGGAAGGCTTCGTCGTAGCAGAAATGGAGGTCCGCGGCGTCGAGCAGCTCGGCGGCGGGGCGCAAGGCGGCGCGGGCGAGCAGCTCTTCGCGGCGCCAGGGCACGAAGGCCATAAGCAACTCGAACGGCTCGGTCTGCCCTTCGGGCCGCGCCAGCGTCTCGACCAGACCGGCGGCCCAGAACAAAGGCAAGGCCGTCTCGAAGCGCCAGCCGAGATTGACGATCGAGACCCAGTCGTCCGTCCCCTCCTCGATGAAGCGCCGCTCCATGAACGAGAAAGGCGGCCGATATTCCTCGATCAGCCGGTCGAGCAGTCCGCGGTCGATTTCGGTCGCCTCGGCCGCGACCAACGTGAGGCAGATCGCCCGAACCACGACCTCCTCCACCCCGGGCAGCCGAACCTCGTCCACCCCCGGCAGCAGGGCCGGGCCGGCATCGATCGGCAGCGATTCCGCTTCGAGCCGCCTTTGTGAGCGGAAGCGGCGAACGAACGCGTCATCGGAGCCGGTCACGATCCCCCTCCCGCCGGTCGAGATACCGCCTTGATGGGATCACCCCTCCCCCACCGCCGGGAAGCTCAGATAGTGAAGCCGCCGCACCTCGCGCCGCCCTCGGACCACCGTGTCGAGGATCAGGCCGACGCCGAAGCTCAGGAAGGCGACGACCATCAGGCCGGTGACGAGGATCGCAGTCGGAAAGCGCGGGACGAGGCCCGTCTCGGCGTAGGTGATGATCAGCGGGACGGCGAGGACAAGGGCGAGCGCCGCGAGGAAGGCCGCGAAGCCGCCGTAGAAGAGGACCGGCCGCTCGATCCGGAACAGGTGCAGGATGGTCCGGGCGATGCGCCAGCCATCGCGCCAGGTCGAGAGCTTCGAGACCGAGCCTTCCGGCCGGGCGCCGTAGGCGGTGACGATCTCGGCGACCGGCATCGCCAGCTCGAGCGCGTGGACCGAAATCTCGGTCTCGGTCTCGAAGCCGCGCGACAAAGCCGGGAAGGACTTGACGAAGCGGCGCGAGAAGACCCGGTAGCCGGAGAAGATGTCGGTGAAGCTGCGGCCGAACAGTCCGGCGAGAAGGCCGGTGAACAGGCGGTTGCCGAGCCGGTGGCCCCGCCGATAGGCCTCCTCGACCTCGGACTTGCGGGCGCCGACGACCATGTCGAGCCGCTCCTCGACGAGGCGGCGGACCAGCTCCGGGGCGGCGCCGGCGTCGTAGGTCGAATCGCCGTCGGCCATCACGTAGACGTCGGCCTCGATGTCGGCGAACATTCGGCGGACGACATGGCCCTTGCCCTGCATCCGCTCGTCGCGGACGATCGCTCCGGCCGCCGCGGCGACCTCGCCGGTGCGGTCGCGGCTGTTATTGTCGTAGACGTAGACGCTCGCCGCCGGCAGCGCGGCGCGGAAGGCCGCGACCGTCTGAGCGATCGCCGCCTCCTCATTGAAGCAGGGCAGCAGGACCGCGACGCGAAGCTGAGACTGATCCACTCTTCCCCCCTTCCCCATTCTTAGGCGAGGATGCGGGGCTTAGGAATCCTTCTTCTTCGACCGCGGCTTCTTGGCGGGAGGCGCCGCGTCGGCGGCAGCCTCCCCGGCGGTCGATTCGGCCTTCTTGGCCTTGCCCTTCTTCGCCGGCTTCGCCTCGGCCTCGGCCGGAGCGGCGTCCGCCGGCTTGCCCTTCTTCGCCGCCGGCTTCTTCTTGCCCTTGGGCGCGTGATCGTGATCGTGGTCGCAATCGGGGCCGTGGACGTGGCCGGTATCGGTCGATTCGATCTCGGCCTGGAGAGTCTCCCGGCTCACCGTCCGCTCGCTGATCTCCGCCTTGGAGAAGAGGAAGTCGACGACCTTGTCCTCGAACAAAGGCGCCCGCAACTGCGCCGCCGCAAGCGGCTCGTTGCGAACATATTCGACGAACTTCTGCCGGTCCTCCGGGCGGTATTGCTGAGCCGCCTGCATGATCAGCTGGTTCATCTCATTCTCGTTGATGAGGACGTTGTTGCGCTGGCCGATCTCGGAGAGCAGCAGGCCGAGCCGGACCCGCCGCTCGGCGATGGCCCGATATTCGCCGCGCTCGCTCTCCATCTCGGCCCGGGCCGCCGCCGGATCCGGCTCCTGGCTCGCTTCCTGCTCGAGCTGCTGCCAGATCTGGCCGAACTCGGCCTCGACCATCGACGGCGGCACATCGAAATCGTGGCTCTCGGCGAGAGCGTCGAGCAGCTTGCGCTTCATGTGGGTGCGGGTGAGGCCGCCCAGCTCCTGCTCGACCTGGCCCTTCATCAGCTCCCTCAGCTGGTCGATCCCCTCGAGGCCCATCGACTGGGCGAAGCCGTCGTCGAGCGCGGCCTGGCGCGGCGTCTGGACCTCGCCGACCGTGACCTCGAACTCCGCCTGCCGGCCCTTCAGATAGGCGACCGGATATTCGTCCGGGAAGGTGACGGCGACATTGCGCTGCTCGTTGGCTTTGGCGCCGACCATCTGGTCCTCGAAGCCGGGGATGAGCCGGCCCGAGCCAAGCTCGACCCGCATCGATTCGCCCTTGCCGCCCTCAACGGCTCGCCGCCGACTCGGCCCTCATAGTCGATGACGACGAGATCGCCCGGCCGGGCCGCATGCGCCGCCGGCGCGGGCTCGAAGCTCTTCTGGCCTTCGGCGAGCCGCGCCAGCGCGGCGTCGACCTCCTCGTCGGTCGGCTCGACCAGCAGCCGCTCGAGCTTGAGGTCGTCGATCCTGGGCGTCGGAACTTCGGGCAGGGTTTCCAGTTCGACCTTGACCACCGCGTCCCGGCCGGGCCCGCCTTCCTCCAGCTCGACCTGGGGCTGCATCGCCGGTCGCAGTTTCTGCTCCGCGATCAGCTGCTGGACGCCTTCCTGAACGGCGCTCTGCAGCGCCTCCTGCTCGATCGCGGGCCCGGGCATCTTCCTGACGAGGATGTGCGGCACCTTTCCGGGGCGGAAGCCGGGCATGC
>JAXDPG010000058.1:0-5692 GCA_034668485.1 Sphingomonadales bacterium | reverse complement strand
CCGGGACGGCCCGCCACCTGCACATCGGGGGTGGCGGCGCCGGTCGGCACCGGAGGAGGCGGATCGTCATTCGCGGCCCTGTCAGCATCACCATCCGGTAGCGCCGCGGCGGCCAAGGAAAGGATCGCGGCGATGCGCGCGGGCTCCTCCACCAGGCGGTTCCTGGACACCAAGCTCAGGGCCCTCAAAGCCCGGGCGCAGCGCCTGAACCGCCTGACCCCCCGGCGGATCGGTCTGCGCCCGGAGGACCTGCCCTACGCACCGTCGCGATCCCACTTCCACGCCGCCAACGCGCGGCTCACCAAGATCGGAAATTCGATCAACCGCCAGATCGCGCAAATCGAGCGCGGTTGGCCGCCCCCTACCGCACAGGCCGCCTTGACCCAGATGGCGATGCTCGACCGGCGGGTCGACCGGCTGCGGCGCACCTTCGGCATGTTCTTCGAAGTGATGTCGCAGCGCGGCTCCGGCTTCGCCGCGGCGCTCGCCGCCCATGATGCGATCGCGCTCGATTGCTACGCGACCGTTCGACACGCTTTGCCCGGAGTCTTCACCGGGCCGCTGCTCAAGCCGCTCACCTATATGGAGCATGGCTATTCGCCGGCAACCCAGCGGCGCGGGGTCGCGCTGTCGCGCCTGCTGGGCGACAGCAATCCGTTCCCGGTGATCCGGGTGCCGTGGGACCGCGACAACCCCTGGCAGTCGGTCTTCCTTCACGAGGTCTCCCACAATCTTCAGGCCGACATGGGTCTGTGGCAGGAGAATGCGGAAGCGGTCGGAAACCGGCTGGCGAGCATGCGCTTCGACCCGCTCGTCGTCACCATCTTCCGCCGCTGGCACAAGGAGATCTTCGCCGATCTCGCCGCCCTGCTGCTCGGCGGCACCGCGACGGCGTGGGGGATGATGGAGTTCCTCTCCCATCCAGGCGCCCGGGCTCTGACCTACCGCCCGGGCGGCGCCCATCCGACCGGCTGGATTCGGGTCCTGATCCTCACGGCGATGCTGGCGCGGATGGGCTTCACCGAGGAGGCTGCCCGGGCCGAGCGAGTCTGGCGGGGCCTCTACGATCCCGCGCGCGGCCACCGGCTGCCGCCGATCCTGCTCGCGGCGGTGCCGCGCGTGCTGCCGGCGATCGTCGACGAGATCGCCTACCAGCCGCGGCGAGGCCTGGGCCAGCATGCGCTTGCCGATGCGATACCGTTCACGCGCTCCGACGAGGCCCGCATCCGCCGCGGCGGCATCGCCATCGCCGCCGGCCGCTGCCCCGATTTGCCGCCCCGCTTCCTCGTCTCCGCCAGCCGCTTCGCGCTGGAGGCCGGCGCCGATCCCGACGCCATCTCGACCCTCGTCATCGCCCGGCTGGCGAGCCACCATCGCCGGCGCAATCGCGGCGCCCAGCCTACTCCAGCCGCTCTCGTAGCATGAGGTGAAATGCCATGACCGACGCCTTCGCATCCGCCAGCAGCACCTCTCAGGCGCGTTCGCCCCGCACCATCGCAGTCGACAATTTCATGCGCAAGGCGCTGCGGGTCGGCGATCCTCACGATCCCGCGCAGGTCGCGAACGCGCTGCTGCTGCGCTACCCGGACGAAGCGGAACGGGCGCGACGCGAGCAGGACGGCCTGCCTTATTCGACAATACCCGGCGTTGTCGCTTCGGCTGCGGGCATCGGGGCTTCGTCAGCCGAGCTGGTGCAGGCCCGCGACGATATCGAGCGCGACCTCCTTACCCTCGCGACGTCGTCGGAGCTCAAGGACATCCGAGTCGAGCTGGTCGGCTGGGGGCGGGCGATTCGGCAGCTTGCCAGCGATGGCCTCGCCGCCGCGCGGCTCGCCCTCGACGCGGTCAGCCATGATCGCGCGATGGCGGCCCGGCGGGCGCTCGGGGATTATGCCCGCCTCGCCCGCTTTCTCGGTGCCCTCAATGACGGCACCTGCGCCTATTTCCGTCGTCTGGCCCAGAGCTGCGACACGCTTGCCGCGCTAATCCTCGTTGCGATCGGCGAAGGTCTGGCCGCGAGCGGAATCACCCGCAGCACGTCGATGGTGCGAGTCGCCGCCGGCGAGCTGCAAAGCCGCCGCAACGCGGTGATCGGCACTTTGCGCAGCCTCACCGGATCGGTCGAGGCCGCGCTGGGACAGGAGGATTGGCCGCGAGGGCTCGAAGCGTATCGCAACCTCGTCCGCCGTTTGGATTCGGACGGCCAATCGGACTTGCGCTCGCTGCTCGAGGAGAGCGCACTCGCCCAGGCGATGGACCAGCTTGTCGACCTCGCCACCGGCGCCAGCATCGAAGGCCTTCGCGAGCTTTCGACGGCTTCCGCCATGCTCATCCACCGCTTCGAACGCCTGGTCTATTACGGACAGGTGATCGAGGTCCCGCTCGATGCGCCGGTCGCCGACGGGCCGCCGGAATCTCCGCCGCTCACCGCCTTCATCTCCTCGCTGCAGCTGTTTGTCGACGCCTTCTCGAGAATGGGCGCGGGCCGGCTGCTCTACCTGGCGCGGCCGCCCATCATCATCTACGGACTCTACGGCGCGGGCGGCCCGGACGCCGGAGCGATCCGGCTGGTCGATCTCGCCGCCCGGCGCGGGCGAGTCGTCGAGATGATCGATTGCCTGGCCTGCTGCAGCTGCGAGCCCGGCACGGTGCGCGCGCAAATCATGCTCGACTACATACTCTACTCGCTCGACCGCGCGATCGACCTGTACGCGGTGGGAACCGACCCGGACGGCCGGGGGGATCCCGAACGCCGCGCCGCCGCGACGGCGCGGCTGGTTGATCTCGCGCTCGCCGAGAGGGGCCTCAATAATGGACCCTTCCTGATCCCCAACCAGGGTGTCCCCAACGACCCGCTGCGAGCCGCCCTGGAGGAGCTGCGGCAGGTTCTCGCCGCTCCCTTTGCGGGTGAGGCCCGCGCCGATCGGCTGATCCTGCGCGAACTTCGCATCGGCTTCCAGGCCGAGGCGCAGATCGAGCGCCTGGTGCGCTCGCTATCCCCCGCCTGTCACTTCGCCGCCGTCTTCAACTACCGCGACGGGAGCTCGCTGATCCGCTCCGTCCTCGGTCGCGAGATCGTCGCGCGCGGCGGCGTCGTCGATCCCCCGCTGCCGGTTCAGATGCCCGCTCCCGTCGCCAGCTCGCTGGCGAGCATCGCCTCGGAGCGGCCGGATTTCTGGGCCGGTGAAGCCGAAGAGAATAGATAGGAGCAGGACAATGGCCAACGAACAGCAACCTCACAACAAGTTCTACCGGGCCATTGCACGGCGGAATGACGTCTGCGAGCAGCTGGTGGAGATCGCCTCCGCGATAAAAGGGGTTGAACTCGCCATCCGCCCGCCGGCGCCGGAGAAGGAAGAGGACCAATATGCCGCGCTCTACGCCACCGGCATCGAGCCGGGCGGCAAGGCGGCCGATACTGCCATCGGGCGGTGGCTGGCGGCGGCGGGATACCCTTCGTTGCACGAAGTCGTCAAACGGCCTCGCGCCCAGCCGGCGGAAGAGGCTTGCGAAACCTTCGTCATGAAAATGAAGGAGGCCGCCGCCAACTGCGCCGACATCCCGGTCGACATCGGCGAGGACCATCTGCGCCGCTTCTACAGGTCGGCGGGCGGGATCGTCCGGCGCCTGCTGAAATGACCGAAGGGAAAGACAGCGCGCGGGGGAGCTAGCCGCCCCGCCTCACCAGCAAGAACGAGGTCCGACCATGTCAAACGACAGCAATCAAGTCATCCAGCGCCTCTTCCAGCGCTTCTTCCGCGATGAGCTGCCGGGGCTATCGCCGGCCGAGCGGGCCGCGTTCGAGAGCGAGTTCGAGGATCGATACGGCGAGTTGCTGCAGCGTTCGGCGAGCTCAACGCCGCCCAGCTTCGCCGACATGGTCGGGTTCGGCGACGGGCCGGTCAAGCCGTTCGAATCGCTGCAGGTGCCGATGCTCCGCAACGACTTCGACGAGTCGGTCATCCCGCCCCAGCTCCAGGCTTCGGCGGAGCTTTACTACATCTACCAGATGGAGCGGATGAAGCTGTTCCGGGTCGTCGATGTCCTGCGTCAGCAGTTCCAGAATGGACAGATAAGAATCCAGCGCGGACCGGGCGCCCGGGGCCTCTACATCCTCGAGAAATGGCGTCCGATCCGCTACAAGCGCCGCGACCGGATGATCGCCTATCGCCGGGCGTTCAACTATGGGAACGCGCCGGTCCCGGCGGGTGCCGTCGTCAACCGCAACTTCCATTTCCAGTTCCTGGCCTTCATGAACGCGCTGTCGGAATATTTCCGCGACGTCACCATCGGCCAGGTGATCCGCGGCAGCGCGACGATCAACGACCGGCCCTTCGCGGCGCTGGCGACCGTTCAGCGGATCGGCACCGATCTGCGCTACCAGCTCGACCGGGCGAGCTACGGCAACATCCTCGCTCTGACCCGCGAGGTCGGAGCCTATCTGCAGCAGATATTCGAGCTGCTCGACGCCCCCGACATCAAGCGGTCGTTCGACGCCAACACCAAATGGGACGTGATCGAGGCGGTCGCCCAGCGCCATCTCGGCGGCGCCGCCGACATGTCGCAGCGCGCCAAGATGGCGGAGGCCGGACGGAGGACCCTGCAATATGTCGCCGAGAATCCCTTCAAGTCCGGCATCGACGTCGCCACTTTCG
The DNA here is from genome assembly GCA_034668485.1 of Sphingomonadales bacterium. Lineage (GTDB taxonomy): Bacteria > Pseudomonadota > Alphaproteobacteria > Sphingomonadales > Sphingomonadaceae > Allosphingosinicella. Next base: position 1,037 of record JAXDPG010000058.1, on the reverse strand, counting down.
AGGCGGATGCGCGCGTCGTCGGTTCCCAGGCCGAAGCCTGGCTGGCGGCCTATCGCCTGACGCCCGAGGGCCGGCGCAACGCGGGGGCGGCGATGGACCGCCTGCACTGGTCGCCGGGGCTGGCCGCCGCCGGAGCTCGGGTCGCGGCCTGACCGGAAGAGGAAGGATCGTGACGATGGACCCCCATCTCCCGCTTTCCGTCAGGATCGGGCCGCGGCCGCCGGGGATCGTCGTCGACGCCACCTTCGCTTTGTCGCCGATGGGGCTGCTGGCGACGATGGCTCTGGCGCGTTCGGCCCATGTCTGGCTCCCCCGAGCGCTCTACACCCTGCTCGACAACGACTCCCATTACCGCGCCAATCCCGATCAGATGGGCGGCGAGACCTGGCTCGACGGGCCCGGCCGGGACGAGCTGCTCGTCGCCATGGCCGGCGAGCTCGAGCCCTGGCGATGGGCGTGGCAGAATGGCCGCCTGTCCTCCCGAGTCCACTGGATCGCCGACGCGCAATATGAAAGCGCCTTGCCCGACCGCCAGGAAAGCGGGCTGCTGCCGCGCTTCGAGAGCTGCTGCGCGGCGCTCGACTCGAAGCGGGGCGGCGGCGAGGGGATCTCCTTCGCCCGCCCGCTCGACGAATGCGCTCGCGATGTGATCGCGCTCGCCGCCGCGCTGCAGCCCGAGACCACCTACATATTGACGATCGCCGGGCCGGCGCCCGGCCAGCCGCCTTTGTGCCGATTTGCCGAGCCCTGCGGCTTCAAGCCGATCCTGTGGGCCGGCCCGCCCGACTGGGTCGAGGCCGCCTTCGCGCCGGCCTTCGCGCCGCTCGCCGCGTGCAGCGACTGGCGGGCGGCGATCGTGCAGATCGCCGCCCCGGTCATCCTCGCTTTGCACGACGGCTGGAGCGACAGCGACTGGGACAATGACGAGCCGCCCGAGGCCGGCGACGAGGGGCCGGGCGATTTATGGCGCCACGCCCGGGCACTGTGGCGGCCGCTCGCGGCGACGGAGGCGGCGGCGTGAGGCACGAGCGCATCGC
>JAXDPG010000057.1:0-2906 GCA_034668485.1 Sphingomonadales bacterium | reverse complement strand
CGGCCCGCCGCGCGCGCCGCGGAACAAAGGCTCGTCCCGCTCCGGCCGATAGGGACAGAGCGACAGGTAAAGCTCGATCGCCGCCTTGACCGGCGCAAGCAGCGGCACGATCCTCGTCTTCGCCCTCTTGCCGGTGACGCTGAGCGCCTCGCCCAGCGGCAGAGCGCCGCCGCCGAGGCCGAGCGCCTCGGCGACGCGCAGCCCCGAGCCGTAGAGCAGCAGCAAGACCGCATAGTCGCGCGCCGCGATCCATTCGGCGCTCGCATCCTCGCCCGCTTCCTCGGCCAGCGCCAGCACGTCGTCGGGCGCGACCGGCCGGGGCACGCTGCGCGGCCTTTTGGGTCCCTTGAGGCGGGGCAGGCTCGGCTCCCCTCCCCTTTCGGCGGCGGCGAAGGCGAGGAAGGAGCGGACGGCGGAGAGTTCGCGCGCGGCGGAGCTGTTGCCCAGCCCTTCGCCGCGGCGGTGGGCGAGGAAGGCGCGCAGGTCCTTCGCTTCCAAGGCCGCAAGTGCCGGGCCGTCGACGGCGCCGCCGAGATGCTCCGCGAGGAAGGCGATCAGGCGTAGGGCGGTGGCGGAATAGGCGCGGACGGTGTGGGGGGAACGGCGGCGGTCGCGGGCGAGATGCTGCTGCCAGCGCAGAGCGCTCTCAGCCGCGGGATGGCCGCTCAGGGGATCAGCCACCGGCCCATCGAGCGGGTGAGGACCCGGCCGAGGAACATCAGCAGCTCCGAGCCGTGGCGGGTCTCGAAGCCCTGCGCCTCGCGCTGGCCGAGCGCGAGCAGGCCGCTGGGCAAAGGCGGCTCGCTGTCGAGCCGGACCAGGGCCTCGGCCCGGATCAGCTCGCAGGCGGGCCCGAACAAGGGGTGGCCGCGGCCGACGCCGCGAAGGACGACCCCGTCGAGCCCGTCGAGCGAGCGGCGGATGACCCGCGCGTCGACGAACTGGAGGCCGGAAGCGTCGGCGCGAACGCCCTTGTCGCCGGCGAACAGAGCGACGGCGACGGCGTCGAGGCCGAGGATCTGCGGCCATTCCTGGGTGACGATATGGATGAGATGATCGAAGCCCTCCGCCTCGATCGCGGCGAGCACCGCCTCGTGGATCGAGGCGACCGCGCCCGAATGGCCGCGGGCGAAGGCGATCAGGTCCTGGTTGGCCTCCTCCGCCGCCGCGACCCGGGCACGCAGCTTGGCCACCGCCCGATCCTCGAAGTTGATCACCTTTCCCATGGCATGGAAGCTAAACCGAACAAGGTTAAGAAGCGATGGCCTTTTTCCCGACAATCAAAAATATTCTCGTTTTGTTCTTGACATGCAGGATAATTCCTAGCATATAGGAACCTTGGCGAGTCGCGAGGCTCGTTCCGGGCTCTTTGACATTGTGAAGCGATTGGTCCTCCCCATCGCAAGATGGGGAGGGGGACCGCACGAAGTGCGGTGGAGGGGTCTTTGCGACGGATTCCGCGATCCGGCACCGATCCTCGGGCCTTCGGTCAGCTACCCCTCCACCAGGCTTCGCCTGGTCCCCCTCCCCATCCGCTTTGCGGACGGGGAGGATGCGCCCTAGCCGATCTTCTGGCCGGTCTTCTCCCAGTCGGCGAGGAAGGCTTCGAGGCCGCGGTCGGTGAGCGGGTGCTTGAAGAGCTGGCGGATGACGGCGGGGGGCGCCGTCATGACGTCGGCGCCGATCATCGCGGACTGGAGGACGTGGATCGGGTGGCGGACGCTGGCGACGAGGATCTGGGTCTCGAAATCGTAATTGTCGTAGATGGTCCGGATCTCCGAGATGATCTGCATGCCGTCGAAGCCGGTGTCGTCGTGGCGGCCGACGAACGGCGAGATGAAGGTGGCGCCGGCCTTGGCGGCGAGCAGAGCCTGGTTGGCGGTGAAGCACAAGGTGACGTTGACCATGGTGCCGTCGCCGGTCAGCGCCTTGCAGGTCTTCAGCCCGTCGAGGGTGAGCGGGACCTTGACCGCGATGTTGGGCGCGATCTTCCGAAGCACCTCGGCCTCGCGCATCATCCCCTGATGGTCGAGCGCCACCACTTCGGCTGAGACGGGACCCGCGACGATGCCGCAAATCTCCCGAACCACCTCGAGGAAGTCGCGCCCGGCCTTGTGGACGAGCGACGGGTTGGTGGTGACGCCGTCGAGCGGGCCGGTTTCCGCCAGATCGCGGATTTCGCTCGTGTCGGCGGTGTCGACGAAGAATTTCATGTGCGCTGCCCCCGGTCAGGTAAGGATTCGCGCTCCTTCTAGCGCGGCGGGGGCGGAGTTGGCGACGGAAGATCGGCAGGGGGGCCTTGGCGGCGCGATCTGGGCGATCGCCTTGCCGTCGATGCTGACCAACGTCGCCACGGCCCTGTTCGGCCTCGCCGATTTGTGGGTGATCGGGCAGCTCGGCCAGGCGGGGCCGCAGGCCGGAGTGGAGCTGGGCGCCAAGTTCATGATGGGCCTGCTCGTCGTGTTCAACTTCCTCAGGACCGGCACCGTCGCCCTCACCGCCCAGGCCGCCGGCCGCGGCGACGAGGAAGCGCAGGCCGCGACGCTGGCGCGGGCCCTGGGCGTCGCGCTCGCCGTCGGGCTGATCCTGCTGGCGCTCAAGCCGCTGATCGTGCCTTGGGGGATGAGGGCGCTGGCCGCGAGCGGCGGCGTCGCGCGCGAAGCGGGCGTCTATGTCGGGATCCGCTATTGGGGCGGCCTCCTGTGGCTCGCCAACGCCGCGCTGACGGGCTGGCTGATCGGCCGGCGCCGGGTGCGGGCGGTGCTGTGGATCGAGGTCGGCGCCAACCTCGTCCATATCGCGCTCGACGTCGCATTCGTGCTCGGCCTCGGCTGGGGCGTCGCCGGAGTCGCCGCCGCCACCCTGATGTCCGAGGGCGGCAAGACCGTCGCCTTGCTGGCGGTGGC
>JAXDPG010000056.1:0-4126 GCA_034668485.1 Sphingomonadales bacterium | reverse complement strand
TTCGAACCAGCGACCTACTGATTAAAAGTCAGTTGCTCTACCGACTGAGCTAAGGGCCCCAGCGGATCGTTTCCCTAGGAGCGGGCCGATGGCGGGTCAACTACGGGGCTTGCCTCGCGTCCCGGCGAAGGCCGGGAACCCGATTGCCGACGTCCAGTGTCCCTGGACCCCGGCCTTCGCCGGGGAACAGCCGCCGCACCGGTTCAGCCGAATATCTCGGCGAGCTTCTCGGTCGCCGGCCCGTCCTTCCACAGGCGAAGCTCGACGTAGAGCGAGGTCTGGATGACGCCCCAGACGGCCGAGGTGACCGTCTGGACGATCGCGGTGAACGCCATGTAGCCGGGCGACATGCCCTGGGTGGCCATCATCGCGAAATCCTCGACGCCGCCGTAGAACATGACGGCGATATAACCGACCAGGGCCGAGAACAGCCAGTAGACGGCCAGCACGACGAGGGTCAGGCCGAAGATCTTCCAGCGGGCCCCGCGCGTGAGCTCGCGGCTACGACCGAGCGCGTCGACCGGGCCCAGCCTCTCCTCGACCAGGGCCGGCGCCGCGACCGACCAGATCACATAGAGCATCACGCCGGGAACGATCAGCAGGAGGAAGCCGAGGGCGATGCCGAGGCTGCTGAGGATTCCGAGCAGGAACAAAGGCAGCGCCACGCTCAGGCCCGCCATGGCGGATTCGCCGAAGCTCGCCTTGCCCCCCTCGCTATAGGCGACCGTCGCCCGAACCAGCGCGCCCTGGGTGATCATCGACAGCAGGATGGCGACGACGATCGAGACGATGGCGATGGCAAGCGCGGCGAGTCCGCCGAAGAGGTCGAGGCTCTCCGCTCGGAAATTCTGGATCGCCCAGCTGAGCAGCACCGAGGGCACCGCTCCGAACGCGAAGGCGACGCCCAGCGTCACCATCGGGTTGCTGGCGATCGTCCCGAACCCGCGGCTGAACACGCGTCCGATCGATACGTTGCGCTCTTCGGCCGCTGCGACGGTTGCCATGCCGATATCCCCCTGTTGGCCCGACGGCAAATCTGGCCAAGCCAGGCAGGTCTGTCCAGTCCATTTTGCCGTTGCGCGCCCGCAAGCTTCGTCCAGGGCCTGTACTCATCCTCGGCATCCGCCCCGCCGCTTCGCGGGCGATCCTGGCCATTGCCGATGATGAGTACAGGCCCTAATCCTTGCGGCATCGCACCATCGGCGGAGCGGGAGGGGTGAGATCTCGGAGAGGGCGAACGACGCGGCACGCGCCGCCGACGGATTGGCGGCCGCGCACGACGCGCTGAAGGCCGATCCGTCGATCCAGTTCAGCCTCCAGCCGGTGCCGCCGCCACCCCCGCCGCCGGCCTGGCTTCGCGATTTCGGCGAATGGCTCGCGGATCGGCTGCGCCCGGTGGCCCGGCTGTTCGACTGGATCGGCAGCTTCCTGCCCGATGCGCCTTATGCGCGCATCCTGCTGTGGACGGTGCTCGCCGTCGCCGCGGTGGCGCTCGCTTCGGCGATCTACCAGCGCCTGCGCCACGGCCAATGGCGGCTGCGCCGCCGCCGTCGGCCGGAGCCGGTGGAGCCCGGGCCCGAGGAAGAGGCGTGGTCGCCCGAGGCGGCGCCGGCGCGCTCGTGGCTGCGCGAGGCGGATGCGCTGGCGGCCCAGGGCCGCTATGCCGAGGCGGTCCACCACCTCCTGTTCCGCTCGATCGAGGATATCGGCCGCCGCCGGCCGCGGCTCGTCCGGCCGGCGCTGACCAGCCGCGAGCTCGCCGCCGCAGAAGCTCTGCCGCCGCCGGCGCGAAGCCTGTTCGCGGGCATCGCCGCCTTGGTCGAGCGCAGCCTGTTCGGAGGCCTTCCCGTCGGCGCCGGCGACTGGACGGCGGCGCGCGCCGCTTATGCCGATCTGGTGCTTCCCGGGACCTGGCGGGCATGAGCGACGTCGCGATGGGCGCCCGCCGGCCGGGCGAGGGGGCGTTCCGGCCGGCGACGATCCTGTTCATCGTCGCCATCGGAATCCTCGCCTTCGTCGGCATGCTGGTCCTCGGCGCCTATGCGCCCGACCTGCGCTCCAGCCGCAACGGCGGCACCCATGCCCTGTCCAACGCCGCCACCGGCTTCAGCGGCATCGTCAGGCTGGCGCGCGCGACCGGACGCAATCCGCTGATCGTTCGCAACGAGCAGATGCTCGACACCGAGGATCTGGTCGTGCTGACTCCGGAGACCGGCGCGACTCAGCTGGGCGGGATCCTGTCGCGGCGGACCGGCAAGCCGACCCTGGTGGTGATGCCGAAGTGGTGGACGATTGCGGACCGCTCGCATCCGGGATGGGTCCGCGCCAAGGGCCTGCGGCCACTCGCGGACCTCGAAAGGACGTTCGCCCCCAGCCATGAGCTGAAGGTCGAGCGCCGCCGCGGCGGAGGCAAGCCGCTGCGGACCCTGACCGGGCAGGCCCCGGCAGAGATGCTCTTCATCGCGCCTGGGCCGCTGCAGACGGCGGCGGGCCCGGATTTCGAGCCGATCGTCGCCGACGAGGATGGGCAACCGGTGCTGGTCAAGGTGCGCGACCAGGCGCTCTACTTGCTCTCGGATCCGGACCTGCTTTCGAACCGCGCCATGGCGGATCGCCGCCGGGCGGCGGCGGCGCTGGCTTTGCTCGACTTCCTCAACGCCACGGGTGCCAAATCGATCGTGTTCGACGTCACCCTGAACGGCCTGGGTCAATCGCGCAGCCCGCTCCGGCTGGTTTTCGATCCCCCGTTCCTGGCGGTGACGCTGGCGATCGCCGCGGCCCTGCTTCTCGCCGGCCTGCAGGCGATCGCGCGCTTCGGCCCGGCCCGCCGCCCGCAGCGGGCGATCGCCTTCGGCAAGGCGGCGCTGATCGACAATGCGGCGGCTTTGGTCCGCCAGGCGCGGCGCGAGGCGGCGCTGGGCGGCCGCTATGCCGAGATGATCCGCGACCGGGCGGTGACCGTGTTCGCAGTGCCGCCGCGGCTGCGCGACCTGGCGATCAACGATTATCTGGACAAGCTCGGCGGACGGGGACGATTCTCGGCGCTTGCCGCGGCCGCGGCCGAGGCCCGCGGACGCGAGGACGTGCTGGCGGCGGCCCAGGCGCTGCATCGATGGCAATGGGAGGAGAAATCGTGACCCCAGCGGAAGTTCAGGCGCTCGCGAGCGCGATACGGGCCGAGGTGGCCAAGGCCGTCGTCGGCCAGGAAGCGACGGTCGAGCTCATGCTCGTGGCGCTGTTCGCCGGCGGCCACATCCTCCTCGAGGGCCCTCCCGGGACCGCGAAGACGCTGATCGCCCACAGCTTCGCGCGGGCGGTCGGCCTCGATTTCGGGCGTATCCAGTTCACTCCGGACCTGATGCCGGGCGACATCATCGGCGCCAATCTGTTCAATTTCCAGACCTCGACCTTCACCCTGACGCGCGGCCCGATCTTCACCGAAATGCTGCTCGCCGACGAGATCAACCGCACTCCGCCCAAGACCCAGGCCGCCTTGCTCGAGGCGATGCAGGAGCGCACCGTCACCATCGACGGCGACAGCCTGCCTTTGTCCGAACGCTTCATGGTCGTGGCAACCCAGAACCCGATCGAGCAGCAGGGCGTCTACCCGTTGCCGGAAGCGCAGCTCGACCGCTTCCTGTTCAAGCAGACCGTCGACTATCCGTCCGCCGCCGAGGAACGGCGGATCATCGCCAGCCACGGCGCGCGCCAGACGGTGATGGACCCGGAGCAATGGGGGGTCGAGCGCAAGGCCGATGCGGCCGCGATCGGCGCCGCGCTCGAGGCGGTGGCGGCGGTGAAGCTCGTCGACGAGGTGATCGACTATATCGCCGCCCTCGTCCGCGGCACCCGTGACGTCGCCGACCTCGAGAACGGCGCCTCGCCGCGGGCCGGCGCCATGCTCGCCGGCGCCGCCCGCGCCCGCGCCGCGCTCGACGGCCGCGACTTCGTCATCCCGTAGTTCAGCACGATCGACTGTCCCGACAGCAACAGGTTGTCCTTCTCGTCCGGGGCGACGACGCTGGGGATGTCGACGTCGAGGACGATGGCGCCCTGCGCTTTCAGCGCGGCGATCGCGTCGTCCATCACCATCTTCTGTTCGGGGTTCAGGCCGCCGCGCGGCCGA
>JAXDPG010000055.1:0-7787 GCA_034668485.1 Sphingomonadales bacterium | reverse complement strand
TGCCGCCGACGACCAGCTCGCCGGCGCGGACCAGCTTGTTGTCGCGGTAGAAGTCCCGGAGATAGGCCTGGTGCCATTTGGCGGGGAGGTTGGTCGTGTCCGAATTCCAGTGGAGCAGGTCGAACGGCGCGTAATCCTCGCCCATCAGGTAATTGTTGGCGACGTAGCTCCAGATCAGGTCGCGGCCCCTCAGCATGTTGAAGGTGGCGGCCATGTAGCGGCCGTCGAGATAGCCCTTCTCGGCGGAGAGCTGCTCGACCAGCTGCAGAGTCTCGTCGGCGACGAACAGGTTCAAATCGCCGGCTTCCGAGAAATCGACCTGGGCGGTGAAGAAGGTGGCGCTGGCGACCTTGTCCGCCTCGCCCCGCGCCTCGAGCAAAGCGAGGGTGGCGGCGAGCGTGGTGCCGGCGACGCAATAGCCGATGGCGTGGACGCTCTTCACGCCGAGCAGGTCGCGCACCGTGTCGATCGCGTCGACCTGGCCGCGAAGCACATAATCGTCGAGAACGGTCTCCGCGAGGCTCTCGTCGGCCGACTTCCAGGAGACGATGAAGACGGTCAGCCCCTGCTCGACCGCCCAGCGGATGAAGCTCTTCTTCGGGTTGAGATCGAGGATATAGAAGCGGTTGATCCAGGGCGGGAAGATGACGAGCGGCGTTTCGTAAACCTGATCGGTCGTCGGGCCGTACTGGATGAGCTCGTAGAGCGGCGTGCGCCTGACCACCTTGCCGGGGGTCATCGCGATGTTGCGGCCGACCTCGAACGCCTCCGGGTCGGTGTGGGTGAGCTGGCCCTTCGAGATGTCGTCGAGCATATGCTCGAGGCCTTTCAGGAGGCTCTCGCCCCTGGTCGCGATCGCCTTTTCGAGCACGACCGGATTGGTTGCGGCGAAATTGGAGGGCGCCATCGCGTCGACGAAATTCCGGGTGACGAAGCGCAATTTCTCGCGCTGCTTCGGATCGAGCCCGTCGATCGCGTCGACCGAGCCCAGCAGCCGCTCCGAGACGAGCAGATAGCTTTGCCGGACCATGTCGAAGAGCGGATTGTCGCGCCATTGCGGGGCGGCGAAGCGCTTGTCCCTGTCGGCCTTCTCGGCCAGCGCGGTGGGAGGCGCCTCGCCGCCGAGCGCGCGCTGCCAGATGGAGAGCCCTTCCGTCCACAGCTCGGCCTGCTGCCGGGCGATCTTCGCCGGGTCGCCGAACAGGTTCAGCCAGGGCAGCTGCGGCGCCTTCGGCTGGGCGGCGCCGGCCTCGCCCATCGCCCTGGCGACATGCTCGAGCATCATCTGCTGGGCGCGGCCCATCACCCAGGTCCAGTGCTGCATCTCCTCGAGCGTCGGCAGCGGCGGCGCCTCGGCGGCCCTGCTGTCCTGGTCGGCCATCATCGTCTCCCGTCGGGCGCTATCTAGGCAATGCGCCGGGCGGGGGAAAGGTTCGACGTGGTGCGCGGGCAGGCAAAGGCGGTTTGGATGCGGGTCGTTCCTCGACCGTCATCCCGGACTTGATCCGGGATCCATGGACATGGCGGTGGGAGATTCGCGCCTGCGCGTTCATGGGTTCCGGCTTTCGCCGGGATGACGGACCATGGGTACCGGGCCGCCGCGGACCATCGGTCGGGGAGGGGGGCACCAAGGACTTGTATTCGATCGGGCCGAGGTCGGGATCGGACTTGGAAGTTTCACGAGGTTCGGCTTCCGTCGGGCAAGGAATCCCGCCTCCGGGGAAGCCGAAGAAGCGGTCGCGGCGAGCGGTTTCGCTCGCCAGCTGCTCGGCATCCTCCCGGTCGAGCTCGGCATCGACCACCGCCTGCTCCTGGGCCGAAAGCGTGCGCTCATAGTCGTCGTCGCCATATTCGCCCTGCTCTTCGCCGTCGAAGCCGGCGGGCGGCGGGAAGCCCGTCCACCAGATGCCGTCCTCGTCCTCCCTGGCCTCGTGCCCGGTCCATTCCGTCCCGGCGGAGCCCGCGGCCCCGGCCGCTCGGGGTGGCGGAGGCGGCAGGCCCTGTTCGAGCGCCTCCATATGGGGCTGCCAGTCGTCGCAAATGGCTCGGGCTTCCCCGGGCGGGTCGAGCAGGTGGGCCACCTTGCCGAGCAGGTAGGTGAGCAGGCGGTTGTCGTAGACCCGCTCCTGGCCGACCAGCTCGCCTCGATAATAACGGCCCTTGAGCGTGCCCTCGATGGCGCGCTCGTAGGCGATCGAGCGGAGCCGCCGAGCGCCGTGGAGGTGGGCGGCCTCGCAGGCATTGTCGAACGAGCGGGCGTCGGTGCGGCGGCGCACCCGGTTGATCGCCTGCTCGGAGAGGCCGACCCGCGCCGCCGCCGCGCGGGCGACTCCGCAGTCGGCGAGCGCCTCGACATAGGCGCGCTGGCGCTCGGGGGTGAGGCCGTCCTCGCGGTAGCGCAGGGGCACGGGCTCGAAGGCGAGGCGGTCGGGCGCCCCGGGCTGGGGGTGGACAGGCGAGGCGGAATCATCGGACGCCGGCTCGGACGATGGCGCTATGCGCGACTCGGGGTTTTCCATTCCCTATTAGAACATAAAAAGAACAGTAGGACAAATCCTGTTTTTAGACCCTTCCGTTCCAGGGACTTGACCTTCGGTGCCTGGCACCGATGGGTTTCTCCTCGCGGCCGGCCGTCGCCGATGTTCCTGGTCCGTTTCGGAGCAATCGCCGCCGCTCGCCGGCGTTGCCGCCTTGACTCGCGACCAAGCGAGGACCAGCCTTGCTCCTTTCTCGGGGGGGAAGCGAGATGATCAGGTCGATCCTGGCAGTGTTGATGCTGATGCTCGGCAGCGCCTGCACCCAGCTGCCGAAAGTCGAATTGCAGGCCTATAGCGAAGCCTTCGCGGCGAGCCGAACGGCGGCGGAGCCACTGCTGGAAAGCTACACCGTTCGCGAGCGCGAAGAGACGGTCAAGGCCCTTCGCGCCAGCGGCACTTTCAAGACGACCGGCTTCTATGACGAGTTCGAGCCGCAGCAGGCCGCGCTCGTTTCGAGCCTGTCCCTTCCACCCGGCGCGGAAGCGAGCCGGCGCGCCTTCGATGCGATCGCCAGGTATAACGATACGCTGGTTGCTCTGGCCGGTAACAGGAATATCGACGAAGCCCAAGCTCAGGTGAAACAGATCACCGCCGACCTCGATGCGGTAAAATCGAACCTTCCGTTCATCGGGAACATCCCGGGCGTCGACCAATTGGGAACCGCTGCCAGCACATTGCTGAATCTATTCCAGCCGATTATCCAGGAGGATAATCGAGAGCAGTTCAAGAACGTCGTCGTCGCCGGCTATCCTGCTATCAAAGAGCTGATCGCCGCGTTGCGGGACCTGACGAAAAACCAGTACAGCCTGATCACCAAGCCTTTGCGGGACCAATGGGATGTGGCCAACGGCGACGCCCAGGCGCAGGCCAAGATCGCGGAGCAGATCAACGGCTGGCACACGGTCTTCGCCGACTATGTGGTCATGCTCAACATCATGGATCAGCGGCTGAACGACCTCCAGGAGGCGGTCAATAATCCGAAGAAGGAGCCGCTGCTGGCGCGAGCCGTCGCCGGCGCGGCGGACGTACGGGCCTATTCCGATATCCTGCGGCGCTCGATCGCCGCTCTGCACACGCCGAAATAGGAGGAAGATCGTGGCCAGCCAACCGACCAGAGAAGATCTCCACGCGCAGATCGCCGACTTGAGGGCCAAGCGTGCGGCCTCCAGCGACAAGGCGGAAAACGACCGGATGCTCGCGAAGATCAGGGAATTGGAAGACCAGGTCACGCAGATGGACCTGCAGGCGGGCCGGGACGCTCTGGCGCGGGTCAACGACGCCGCCGCCAAGGCCGACCAGGCCGCCACCGCCCAACCCCTCGACGCCCTGTCCGCCCTGGGCCGCCAGGCCGGAAAGTTGAACGAGCCCGAGCCGAAGAAGTGAGCCGCCGGCGCCGGCCGCACACCTAAGGTCACGGCGGGCCCGCGGGCCTGAAGCGGCTTGGCCTCCTCCCGGGACGACGGGGTTGAACCGCCGGCCGGCGGCCTTCTAGGGAGGGGAATGACCGACTTCTACCGCATCCGCCGGCTGCCGCCCTACGTCTTCGCCGAGGTGAATGCGATGAAGGCGGCGGCGCGTGCGCGGGGCGAGGATGTCGTCGACCTCGGCATGGGCAATCCCGACGGGGCGCCGCCCGCCCACGTGATCGACAAGCTGGCCGAAGTGGCGCGCAACCCGCGGGCGCATCGCTATTCGGCGTCGCGCGGGATCGCCGGGCTGAGGAAGGCGCAGGCGGCTTATTATGCCCGGCGCTTCGGGGTCGAGCTCGACCCGGAGCGGGAGGTGATCGTCACCCTGGGCTCGAAGGAGGGGCTGGCCAACCTCGCCCAGGCGATCACCGCTCCGGGCGACGTCGTGCTCGCGCCCAACCCTTCCTACCCGATCCACCAGTTCGGCTTCATCATCGCCGGCGCGGCGATCCGCTCGATCCCGGCGGCGCCCGGGCCGGGCTTCTTCGAGATGCTCGAGCGGGCGGTGCGCTACACCGTGCCCAAGCCCAAGGTGCTGGTGATCGGCTATCCGTCCAACCCGACGGCCTACACCGCCGATCTCGCTTTCTACGAGCAGGTGGTGGCCTTCGCCCGCGAGCACGGCCTGTGGGTGATCAGCGACCTCGCTTATGCTGAAATCTATTTCGGCGACGCGCCGACTCCGTCGATCCTGCAGGTCGAGGGCGCGCGCGAGGTGGCGGTCGAGTTCACCTCGATGTCCAAGACCTATTCGATGGCAGGCTGGCGGATCGGCTTCGCGGTCGGCAACGAGACGCTGGTGGCGGCGCTCGGACGGGTGAAATCCTATCTCGACTACGGCGCCTTCACGCCCGTTCAGGCGGCGGCGACGGCGGCGCTCAACGGGCCGCAGGATATCGTCGAGGCCAATCGCCGGCTCTACAAGGCGCGGCGCGACTGCCTGGTCGAGGCGTTCGGCCGGGCGGGCTGGGAAATCCCGCCGCCGCAAGCCTCGATGTTCGCCTGGGCGCCGATCCCGGAGCCGTTCCGGGCCCTCGGTTCGATGGAGTTCGCCAAGAGGCTGCTGGCGGCGGCGCATGTCGCGGTGAGCCCGGGCGTCGGCTTCGGCGAGGAAGGCGAGGGCTTCGTCAGGATCGCCCTGGTCGAGAACGAGCAGAGGATCCGGCAGGCGGCCCGGGGGGTGAAGAGGTTCCTGGCCGGCGGGTGAAGCGCGGACTCCCTTTTGCGATCAATATCTTGTAGGCTTCCGATTCGACGGCGGAGCCGACAGGGGAGGAACGAGCGATGGGTGCCAGGCAGATGATCACAGCGGCGGCGTTGGCGATCGGATTGGGCGCGCTCGGCGCGGCCGCCGCCTTCGCTGAGGAGCCGGCGGCGGCGTCGCAGCCGACGAAGGCCAAGCCCGACGGCAGCCGGCGGGTCTGCCGCCTGGTGGTCCCGACCGGCTCGCGCATGTCCAGCCGCATCTGCCGCACCCAGGCGGAATGGGACTCGTCCCGCGACAAGACGGCGGACAACTTCCTTCAGCAGCAGAGGACCCACGAGACGCTTCTGGAGCAGGCCGACCGCGGCATGTAGCGCGCCACGCCGATCGATTTTTGCCGGGCCTGCGCCGTGACGGCGCCGATCCGGCGGCGAACAGGAGGGAATGGGGCGATGGGTAGCAGGCAGATTGTCACGGTCGCCGCGTTGGCGATCGGGATCGGCGTATTCGGAGCGGGTCCCGCCTTCGCCGACGAGGGCTCGGGAAATTCGCAGCCCGGGAAGGCCATGACCGAGACCAGCCGCAAGATCTGCCGGATCTTGATCCCGACCGGCTCGCGCATGACGACCCGCATCTGCCGGACCCAGGCGGAGTGGGCCAAGAGCATGGACAAGGCGCAGGAAAGCATGCTGCGCTACCAGTCGACCCAGCAATCCGGCTACGCCCACTGAGCCTTGCCGACGGGCCTGAAGAAGCTCAGCCCCCCGACGTCAGGACCGCGGTGACGCCCCGGTAGAGGGCGGTGGCGACGAGCGCGCGCAGCGACTGCAGGTCGACCGTCAGCCGCTCGGAGTCGCGGGTGCAGGGCTCCACATAAGCGGCGAGCTTGCGGGCGGCGGAATCCTCGGCGGCGCTGCCGGGCTCGCTCAGCGCGAGGTCGCGGGCCGCGGCGGGATTGCGCGACGCCACGCAGAGGGCGAAATCCTCGGTGACGTTGAGCGGCGCCAGGGTCGACAGCTTCTCGGCCACCCGGGCGGGATCGGCCCGCTCGAGGTCCTTGCGCAGGAAATGCTCGGCGAGACTTCCGACCATGAGCGAGTTGCGGAAGGTGATCTCGGTCCCGTCGCGGCTGGTGACGCAGGTGTCCCTCCCCCGGAGGGCCTTGGTCGCGTCATAAGTCTGGGCGTCGCTGAGATAGGGGTGGGAGAGCATGCTTCGGGCCCATTGCGGCCGGGCCTTGGCGAGGCAGGCGATCAGCTTCTGCGACGCCTTCCTCTGCGCGGCCGAATCGGGGCTGGGCTGGAGCGTCGCCGCCGGCGGCTGGGCGTGGACGGAGGAAGCGGCGCCGAGCGCGAGCAGCGCGGCGAGGTAGAGCCTGGCCATGAGTCGAGTCTCCCCGTTGGATAAGCGGGGCCATGATGCGCGTTTCCGAGGCGGAGCGGAAGTGGGGATGAACGAGGGTCGGTGAACTCAGTCCGAAGCGGCCGCCGCCGGCGGGGGGACGCCGTCCTCCGGGTCCGGCTTGAACATCGAGCGGTCGGAGAGCCAGCCGGCGGCCTGGTCCGAGAACATTCCGGCGAGGATGCCGATGCCGCCATAGGCGATGAGGTTCTGGGCGCTGCCCGAGGCGTTGGGGCCGGCGAGGACGGCGACCCCGCTGAACATCAGGACGAAGACGCCGAGCGCGATCAGCCCGCCGAGCAGGATGCGGCCGTAATAGGATTTGGTGCGGGTGAACTTGTAGCGATTGTCCGGATAGACGAACAGGATGAGGGTGATCAGGAGCGCCCCGAACAGACCCGACACCGAGGCGAGGATGATCCCGGTCAGCGCCGGGGGGACGTAGACGAGCTGCTTGGCGAGCGGCCACTGGCTGTCCTCGAACACCTTCAGCACGGCGATGATGTCGCCCGAGCGGGCCGCGGCCTCGAGCTCCTTGTCGATCTGGTTGCGCTCGGCCTGGAGCAGGTCGAGCCGGTCCTGGATATCGTCGGCGTCGCGCTTCAGGCCGGCGGAGTCGTCGATCGACTTCTGGACGGCGCGCTGGCCGGCAAGGACGTCGGTGGCGATCGGAGGGATGGCGGCATTGGCCTCGCCCCGCTCGGCGGCGCAATGCTGGGTCGCCACCGCCATGCTGACCAGCTCGGCCGGGGTCGGCGGAGTCTCGGGCGCGGGCGGCGCCGGGCAGCCGGCGGCGGTGAGCCGGCCGAGATCCTCGGCGAGGTCGCCGGCCTGATCGGTGAGCACCCGGTTGGCGGCCTGGACGCGGTCGTTGGCGGCGCGGAGCTGGGCGGTCGCCTGCTTGATCGCCTGGCTGTTCTCGCCGACGACGTTCCTCAGGCTCTCCTTGCCGAAATAATAGCGGATGGCGACCGAGTAATCATAGCCCACCCCCTCCTTGGTGAGGGCGTCGTCGACCTTCTGCTGGGCGGTGGCGACGAGCAGGACGACGATGAAGGCGTAGGTGACGGCGATCGCGACGAAGGTTCGGGCGCCCCAGTCGGCCCAGGCGCGGGCGCTGGTCAGTCGGCTTGGCGGCGCATTGTCCACGGACATTCGATTCTCTCCCCCCGGAGC
>JAXDPG010000054.1:0-3324 GCA_034668485.1 Sphingomonadales bacterium | reverse complement strand
CGTAGATGGATGCCGGATCAAGTCCGGCATGACGGGGAAAAAGCATGAGCATCATGTCCGACCGCTGGATCCGCGAGCAGGCGCTGGAGCACGGCATGATCGAGCCCTTCGAGGACGGGCAGCGGCGCGAGGGGACGATCAGCTACGGCCTGTCGAGCTACGGCTACGACGCCCGGGTCTCCGACGAGTTCAAATTGTTCACCAACGTCGACAACGCCCTCGTCGACCCCAAGGACTTCCAGGCCAACAGCTTCGTCGACCGCAAGCTCGACGTCTGCATCATCCCGCCCAACAGCTTCGCTCTGGCGCGCACGGTCGAATATTTCCGGGTGCCGCGCGACGTGCTCGTCATCTGCCTCGGCAAGTCGACCTATGCGCGCTGCGGAATCATCGTCAACGTGACGCCACTGGAGCCGGGCTGGGAGGGCCATGTCACGCTCGAATTCTCGAACACGACCCCGCTTCCGGCCAAGGTCTACGCCAATGAGGGCGCCTGCCAGTTCCTCTTCCTCCAGGGCAACGAGCCCTGCGAGGTGAGCTATGCCGACCGCGCCGGCAAATATATGGGCCAGCGCGGCGTGACCCTGCCCAAGCTTTAGGACGGGCCTCGCGCCCGTCGGGTGAAGCCGCGGACGAAGGTCCGCCCGAATTGGATTATGTTGGGCCGCGGGAGTCGTTGCAGTGGCCGGGCTCCCGGCCTTAGCATCGGCCGCGACTCGGGCGGGGAGGAAGCGACGATGGCGATCATGGTCGGAGCGGAGGTGATCGACGCCTTGCTGCTCGGCGCCGGCGGCCGGCGCCGGCAGCTGCAGGATTTTCCGGTGCTCGGCGACGTCTGGGCGCGCTTTGCGGAGGCGCCGGTCGACGACGAAGGCGGCGCAGAGGTGCCGCAGGCCCACGATCTGCTGATCACTCCGACCTGGGAAAGGCCGACCGGCGAGGTCGCCAAGCTGGTCGCCCGCACCGGCCTCGACGACGGCCAGGCCGGCCCTTACCGCCGCCAGGTCGCCTATATACAGGGCCTGGTGGCCGCCTCCCTCACCCTCGACGATCTCATCGGAGTCGCCATCCCCGCGACCAAATGGTGGGACGATATCAACGACCGCTGGAACCAGGACGAATATGAGCATGACGAGGAGGAAGCCGGCGAGGAGGGCCGTCCCAGCGACGCCCGGCTGCGCCAGTGGATCGGCTGGGAGCTGGACGAGGCGCTCCGCGAGGAGGGCATGGGCGGGCGGCTGAACAACGGCACGACGACCGACAGGCAATATTTGAAGCTGGAGGCCGAGGACCGGCAGGCGGCCAAGCTCGGCCTGTTGCTCGGCGTCATGCAGGTCGCCGCGTCTTTGTCGCCGCCGACCCCCGACGGCCCGCCGCCGCCGCGCACGCTCGAGTCGGCGGTCGACAGGCTGGGCCGGGATCCGATCCTCGACGCCGGCGTCGGGGCGGTGCGGCTGGTCATCCGCCGCCACGGCGAATTCGCCGCGACCCGGGCGAAGGTGGGCGATCGCGGCACCTGGAACGGCCTGATCTTCCAGGTCAGCCTCAATCGCGACGCCGCCCCGGCCAGCGCGCCGGGGAGCACGACCGCGATCTACGGGCCGCTTTCCGATTCCGTCTCGGCGATCAAGGCGGACGCCGCGCGCGCGCTCTTCTCGATCAACTGCAAGGGGATCGGCTGGGCGGTGCTCGACAGCGGCATCGACCAGAGCCACCCCGCTTTCTGGGATTATGAGCAGATCTGGAGCGACCAGGAGAAGTCGGCCAAGGACGTCGCCGCCGGCAAGCCGCCGACCGCGCCCCGGGATCCGAAGCCCCACCGAATCAAGGCGACGTTCGATTTCCGGAGGATCAGGGAGATCATGAGCGTCGACGGCGCCCCGAACGAGCTTCTGGCCGGCGAGATCGCCCAATTCTCAAGCCTCGGCGAGGACGAAATCAAGAAAGCCATGGACGAGCTCGCGGCCGACCAGCGCGAAGGCCGGCGAGTCAATTGGGCGCGGGTCCGGCCGCTGGTCGAGCAGCAGCGCCCGGGAGATCCTCCCCATCCCCACGGCACCCACGTCGCCGGTATCCTCGGCGCCAACTGGCTGTCCTTCAAGACGAGCGAGGGCACGAAGCGGGGCGATCCGGTGAAGATGAGCGGCGTGTGCCCGGATATCGACCTCTACGATTTCCGAATCCTCGGCTCGACCCTCCGCGACCAGGAGTTCGCGGTGATCGCGGCGCTGCAATTCATCCGTTACCTGAACGATCAGAGCGGATTTTCGCGAATCCAGGGCGTCAACATGAGCCTCGCCATCACCCACAGCGATCGCAACTATGCCTGCGGCCGGACCCAGGTGTGCGTCGAGGCGGAGAGCCTGACCGCCAACGGCGTGGTCGTGGTGGCCGCGGCCGGGAATTACGGCATGCGCAAGTATAAGCTGGCGGACAACAACGTCTTCGAAAGCTATGCGGCCTCGACCATCACCGATCCGGGCAATGCGGAAGGCGTGATCACCGTCGGCGCCACCCATCGAGCCTGGCCGCACACTTTCGGGGTCAGCTATTTCTCGAGCCGCGGCCCGACCGGCGACGGCCGGCCCAAGCCCGATTTGCTCGCGCCCGGGGAGAAGATCACCAGCTGCGTCCCCGGCCCGACCACCGATGCGATGGACGGCACCAGCCAGGCGGCGCCCCACGTCAGCGGTGCCGCCGCCTTGCTGATGGCGCGCCACGGCGAGCTCAAGGGCCAGCCGGCGCGGATCAAGGAGATACTCTGCGAGACGGCCACCGACCTCAGGCGCGAACGAAGCTTCCAGGGCCACGGCATGGTCGACGTCCTTCGGGCCATCCAGTCGGTATGAGGCCGGACCGGCGGGACACGTATCGTTCCTGAAATACGTGTCCCGTGCCCGAATTCGGCTACTCGCTCTGCGCGTCGTCGAACTTCCTCCATTGCTCGCGGGTCAGGCACAGGCGCTCGCGCTTCATCCTCGTCTCGGTGTTGTCGAAGGTGCGGCAGGTCTTGCGCTCCTCCTTCGCCTTGGCCCGACTGCCGCCGCCGTCGCTCTCGGCGGACTGCTCGCTCTGGCTCCGGCCGGCATGAGCCGGCACGCCCGCGATCAGGGCGAGAGCGGCGGTCGATGCGAATATCAGCTTGATGCTCATCCACTTACTCCTCGTTTCTCTCATCCCTGCCGCAAACTAGGCGGTGCCGGCCGCGGCACCTAGGGGGCCGCGGGCCGTCGGCAGAAGCGCCGCGGCGGTTCGTCGAAAAGCGCCGCCGGCAGCGGCGCATCGACCGGCTTTTCGCCGCCTTGCCATGGGTATAGGATGCGT
>JAXDPG010000053.1:0-3748 GCA_034668485.1 Sphingomonadales bacterium | reverse complement strand
GTCGTGGAAGCGGCGGACGTCGAAGCCGGCGCCGAGCTGGGTCTCGGCGCGGTGGCGCAACTCGAGGATCCTGAGCCGCCCGATCATGTAGCCCAGGGCCTGGCCCGGCCAGCTGATATAGCGGTTCACCTCGGCCTCGATATTGGTGTCGGTCAGCGCGGTATTGTCGCGCATGAACCGGATCGCGCGCGCCTTGTCCCAGCCGAAGGCGTGGATGCCGGTGTCGACGACCAGCCGCGAGGCGCGCCACATCTGGTAGGAGAGCTCGCCCATCCGCCGCGCCGGGGTGTTGTAGAGGCCCATCTCCCCGCCCAGGCTCTCGGCATAGAGGCCCCAGCCCTCGGTGAAGGCGGTGAAAGAGGTGAAGTTGCGCCGGAACGGCGGCAGGTCGACCTCCTGCTGGAGCGAGATCTGGTGGTGATGGCCGGGCACCGCCTCGTGCAGGGTCAGCGCCGGCAGCTCCCAGAGCGGCCGCTGGTCGAGCTTAGAGGTGTTGACCCAATAGGTGCCGGCCATGCCGCCGGCGATCGAGCCCTGGCCGTAATAAGCGGTCGTCGTCCCCTCCGCGGTCTCGGCCGGGATCGGCTTCACCCCATAAGGGAGCCGCGGCAGGGTCGCGAAGAAGCCCGGCATTTTGCCGTCGATCGTCTTGGCGGTGAGCGCCGCCGCCTGCATCAGCTGGAGCGGCGTCGTCGCGAAATATTTGGGGTTGGTCCTCAGCTCGCGGATGAAGGCCTCGCGGCTTGGAAAGCCCGCCGCCTTCGCCACTTTCTCCATCTCGCCGCGGATGCGCGCCGCTTCCCGGAGGCCGATCTCGTGGATCTGGTCGGGGGTGAGGTCGGTGGTGGTCTCCTGGCGCACCCGGAAGGCATAATATTCGCGCCCGCCCGGCTGCGCCGAGATGCTGTCCGACTTGGCGCATCTGGGCGCGTAGCTGGTGCGGTAGAAAGCGAGATGCTTGGCATAGGCCGGGTTGAGAACATCGGTCACCAGCTTGCGCGCCCGCGCCTGCATCGCCGCCCATTCGGCCTCGGCGACGTCCGCCGGCCGCGGCCGCGTGAACGGCTCGTAGAAGCGCGACCGGGTCGGATCCTCGGCGATCACTCCGGCGATGCTCTTCTCGTAATTGCCGAGCACCGAGCAGGGCAGCACGAAGCCGCCCGCCACCGCCTGGCCGGTGATTTCGAGCGCAGCGTCGTTCTGCTTCGGATATTGGGCGATCCGGACGAGATAGCTTTCGTAATCCGCTCTGGTGCGCAGCGGCAGGTTGTCGGCGAGGCCGGCGAAATTCTGGTGCCATCCGGAATAAGTGGTGAACAGCATCACCCGCTGGCGAAAGCCGTTCGCCTCGATCCCTTCCTCGAGCAACCGCTTCAGGACTCCGCGATTGACCCGGTCGGACGGGCTCAGCGAGTCGGCGGGAAGGCGGTCGAGCCGCTCGAGGAAGGTCTTCGCCTCGGCCGCCTGCCGGTCGCGGGCGGCGAGGCTGATATCCTCGATCCGATCGTCATAGTCGCGCACCCCCAGCGACGTCGCGTAGGTCGGGTTCTCGCGCAGCAGCCAGGCGTAGACATCGTCGGTCAGCTTGTGGAAGTCGTCCGCCGGCACGGCCGCGGCGGGGGCGGCGGCAACCAGCGCCGCACCTATCAGCATGGACATGCGCATCCGGGTCTCCCTCATGCTAGCCTCGTCATGCCGGACTTGATCCGGCATCCATTTTCCTTTCGGACCATGGGAAGAAGATGGACCCCGGATCAAGTCCGGGGGTGACGATTTCGTGCGCACATGGCCCGCTCCCGAGGCGCAACGATCCCGTCCACCGCCCGTTGGGCCGGCACGGAGGCCGGCGATGAGCGACAATGTCTACAAGGTGATCGAGATCGTCGGAAGCTCGCCGACCGGCATCGAGGACGCGATCGACGGCGCCATCGCCCGTGCCGCCGCGACGGTCCGCGACATTCGCTGGTTCGAGGTCGTCGAGACCCGCGGCCATGTCGAGGGCGGCAAGGTCGCCCATTACCAGGTCACCCTGAAGATCGGCTTCACCCTCGCCGGCTGACGGCGGGCTTGCGCGCCTCGAGCGATCGCACCGTCGTCGCGGCGGAGGACAGAAATTGGCAACGACAGGCGCATCCGCGCTGGCGCGGGCGAAGATCAGCCTCAAGCCGGACCTGCTCGGCCGCCGCCTGTCGACCGCCGCCTGTCGGCCGCTGGCTGCTCGGCTGAATTCGATTTCAAAGAATTCGGTGCCAGGCACCGAAGGCTAAGTGCCTGATAAATCGGCATCGACATCTGTGGGACCTGCGCACGGGGCCGCTCCGTCGAAAAGGGCTGGCGCCGCCGCAACGATTCGCTAGCTTCCGCGCGATTTCGCGAGAGGAGCTCGAATGACCGTCGCCGACGCCACCCCCGATTTCGAAGCCCCCGCCGGCCCCGACGACCGCGCCTTCCTCGGCCATCCCAAGGGTCTCGGCTACCTCTCCTTCATCGAGGCCTGCGAGCGCTTCTCTTATTATTCGATGCAGACGCTGCTGACGCTCTACATGGTCAATTATCTGCTGGTGCCGGCCCGAATGGACGGCGTGGTCGGGCTCAACTGGCTTCGGTCCTGGCACTATGAGGGGCTCAGCGGCCAGCCGCTCGCCTCGGCGATCTTCGGCGACTACACCTCGCTCGTCTATCTGACGCCGATCCTCGGCGGGATCATCGCCGACCGCTTCTCCGGTCGGCGGGTCGCCCTGTTCGCCGGCGGGGTGATGATGTCGATCGGCCATTTCCTGATGGCCATCGAAGGCGCCTTCCTGTTCGCGCTGCTGGCGCTGATCATCGGCGTCGGCCTGTTCAAGGGCAATATCGCGAGCCAGGTCGGGGCGCTCTACAAGGGCAACGACCTGCGCCGCGCCATGGCTTTCCAGATCTTCTACATCGCCATCAACGTCAGCGTCATCGCCGCGCCTTTGATCAGCGGCACGCTCGGCGAAAAGGTCGGCTGGCATTACGGCTTCGGCACCGCGGGCATCGTCATGGTGCTCGGAGTGATGATCTTCCTCGCCGGCCGGCCGCATCTGCCGGTCGAGGAGGGCGAGAGCGAATCGATCGACCCCGCCAAGACCCTCGGCACGATGGCCGTGGCCGGGCTCGTCATCGCGATCGTGATCGGAATCGTGTTCGCCGCCGGCATCTTCATCGCGCTGGCGGCTCTCGTCCCACTCTATTTCTGGCTGACCCACCGCCTCGCCCGCGACGAGAAGATGCGGGTGCTGGCGCTGATCCTTCTGATCCCGGCCATGGCCGTCGCGCTTCTGACCAACCAGGAGATCTTCAACGCCTATCTGGTCTGGGGCGACCAGCAATTCGACCTGAACGTCCCGTCTATCGCCCTGCTCGGAATCCACGGCTTCAAGGCTCCCACGAGCTGGCTGATCACCCTCGACGCCACCCTGAGCTTCTCGATGCTGGTCGCCGTCGCGGCCTTCTTCACAGGGTACGGCACCAAGCGCCGCGAGCCCGACGAGCTCGGCAAGATGATCATCGGCAGCTTCTTCACCATTGCCGGCGGCCTGTGCCTCTACATCGCCGCGCTGACCCAGGGCGACGGCAAGATCGGCCTGTTCTGGCCGGTGATGTTCCATCTTCTGAACAGCATCGGCTTCGCCTGCATCCTGCCGGTGAGCCTAGCTTTGTTCTCGAAGATCGCGCCCCGGCAGATCAACGCCACCGTCATCGGCCTCTATTACCTCGCCTTCTT
>JAXDPG010000052.1:0-2567 GCA_034668485.1 Sphingomonadales bacterium | reverse complement strand
GAGTTCATCACCGTCGAGGCGCTTTCGAGCTTGCCGGAATAGATGCGGGCGAAGGTCAGCGTGCCGACGAACGGATCGGTCATGATCTTGAACGCCAGCGCGGCGAACGGCGTATCGTCGTCGGCCGAGCGGGTGTCCTCGGTCTCGCCGTCGAGCTTGACGCCCTTGATCGGCGGAACGTCGAGCGGGCTCGGCAGATAGTCGACGACGGCGTCGAGCATCGGCTGCACACCCTTGTTCTTGAACGCGGAGCCGCACAGCACCGGCACGAACGAGAAGTTCAGCGTGCCCTTGCGGATCAGCGCCTTCAGCGTCGCGACATCGGGCTCGTCACCGCCGAGATAGGCCTCCATGACATCGTCGTCCTGCTCGACGGCCATCTCGATCAGCTCCATACGGGCTGCGGCGGCGGCGTCGGCGAGATCGGCCGGAATGTCCTGATATTCGAACTTGGCGCCGAGCGATTCCTCGAGCCAGATGATCGCGCGGTTCTCGACCAGGTCGACCAAGCCCTTGAAGCCGCCCTCGATGCCGATCGGCAGATAGAGGACGGCCGGGCGGGCGCCGAGGCGATCCTTGATCATGCCGACGCACATGTCGAAATTGGCGCCGGTGCGGTCGAGCTTGTTGACGAAGCACATCCGCGGCACCTTGTACTTCTCGGCCTGGCGCCAGACCGTCTCCGACTGCGGCTCGACGCCGGCGACTCCGTCGAAGCAGGCGACCGCGCCGTCGAGCACGCGCAGCGAGCGCTCGACCTCGATCGTGAAGTCGACGTGGCCCGGCGTATCGATGATGTTGATGCGGTGCTCGGGCCCCTGCCCGTCCTCCGCCTTCCAGAAGCAGGTCGTCGCGGCCGACGTGATCGTGATCCCGCGCTCCTGCTCCTGCTCCATCCAGTCCATGGTGGCGGTGCCCTCATGGACCTCGCCGATCTTGTAGGACTTGCCGGTATAATAGAGGATGCGCTCGGTCGTCGTCGTCTTGCCGGCATCGATGTGGGCCATGATGCCGATGTTGCGGTAGCGGTCGAGCGGGTGGCTGCGGGGCACGTTCTTAACTCCAGGCCGGGCTGCGGCCCGGCGTTCGATTGGTTACCAGCGGTAATGCGAGAAGGCGCGGTTGGCTTCCGCCATGCGGTGCGTGTCCTCGCGCTTCTTGACCGCATTGCCGCGATTGTTGGCGGCATCCATCAGCTCGCCCGACAGGCGCGAGGACATGGTGTTCTCGCTGCGGCTGCGGGCCGCGCCGATCAGCCAGCGAATGGCCAGCGCCTGGGCGCGCTCGGGACGGACCTCGACCGGCACCTGGTAGGTGGCGCCGCCGACCCGGCGGCTCCTCACCTCGATGCCCGGCTTGACGTTGTTCAGAGCGTCGTGGAACACGCCGAGCGGATCGCGCTTGGCGCGGGTCTCGATCGTGTCGAAGGCGCCGTAGACGATGCCCTCGGCGACCGACTTCTTGCCGTCGAGCATGACGCTGTTCATGAACTTGCTGAGCGTGATGTCCCCGAACTTCGGATCGGGGAGGATTTCGCGCTTCTCGGGGCGACGACGACGGGACATAGGTTTTCCTTCTCTTCAGCTTATCCGGAACTGTGTCCGGGGCTTACTTCGGACGCTTGGCGCCGTACTTGGAACGGGACTGGCGGCGGTCCTTGACCCCCTGGGTGTCGAGCACGCCGCGAAGGACATGGTAGCGGACACCGGGAAGGTCGCGGACTCGGCCGCCGCGGATCAGGACCACGCTGTGCTCCTGGAGATTATGCCCCTCGCCGGGGATGTAGCTGATCACCTCGCGCTGGTTGGTGAGGCGGACCTTGGCCACCTTGCGGAGCGCCGAGTTCGGCTTCTTCGGGGTGGTCGTGTAGACTCGGGTGCAGACGCCGCGCTTCTGCGGATTCTGCTCCATGGCCGGGACCTTGGATTTAGCCTTCTGCGGCTCGCGACCCTTGCGGATCAGCTGGTTGATCGTCGGCATGAAGCCCTTCACTTCCCTAAGTTACTTTACTGGGGCGCAAAAAACGCAAAAAACCGGGGTGCCTCTCGGCCCCCTGGCCCTTGCGACGCAACAGCAATGTTCAAGCTCTTTGCCCGCTCCAGGAGCGCTAGGGCTCCGCGGGCGAGGCGGCCTATAGCCTTGAGAGGGATATGGGTCAACGGGGGAGATTTACAAGCGTAAGGCGCTTGCCGAAAATCACTCGATCGGCGCCGCCGCCGCTCCCTCGAGAGGCTTCGGCTTCGGCCGCGGGACGGCGGGCACCGGTTCGCCGCCCTCCTCGTCCCGAGGCCTCCTGCCACGCGGCGGCTTCCGGCGCCCCTTGGCGCCCAGAAGCTTGGCAACGCGCAGCTCCACGGCTTCCCTCGCCTGCTCGCGAGCCGTCCTGAACTCGGCGATCCGGCGCTCCATCGCTTCGATCTGCCGCCCGTGCGCGGCCATGGCCCTCGCCACATGGGCTTCGTGCCGGGCCATATGCGCGGCCAAAGTCCTGGCGGCTCTCGCAGCCTGTTCCTCGAAGTGGCGACGCGGGGACATTTCGTGATTCCTGCAGGCTCGCATATCCTAGC
>JAXDPG010000051.1:0-11093 GCA_034668485.1 Sphingomonadales bacterium | reverse complement strand
TCGGCTCGGCCCGGACGAGCGCCGCCGCGGTCAGCTCTTCGAGATGGGCGGCCTCGGCGGCGAGAGCATGGGCGCCGGCCTGGCCGACCCGAAGCGCCTGCTCGTGCAGATCGGGGGCGTTGAAGCGGACGACTCCGGCCAAGGTCTGGCGGTGGGTGAAGCCCGAAGCGGCGGCCATCAGCGGGTCGGCATGCCGGGCCGGCACCTCGATATGGAAGCCGAGCACGCCGTTGTGGCGGATCTTCAGGGTCGCGATGCCGGTCTGCTGGCGGTAGCGGGCCTCGAGGCCGGCAATGGCGCGGCGCCCCTCGCCGCCGGTCGCGCGCAAATCGTCCAGGGCGGCATCGTAGCCCTCGGCGATATAGCCCCCTTGGGCCGGGTCGATCGGCGGGGAGGGGACCAGCGCCCGATCGAGGAGGTCGGTGAGCTCGCCATGGCCGGTCAGCGCGGGCAGCAGCGCCGTCAATAAAGGCGGCGGATCGGCGAGGGCGGTCAGGCGGCCGTGGAGGCGCCGCGTTTCGTTGAGCCCGTCGCGCAGCTGGCCGAGGTCGCGCGGTCCGCCACGGCCTGCGACCAGCCGCCCGAGCGCCCGGCCGACGTCGGGCAGGGCCTTCAATTGGCGGCGAAGCGTCTCGCGGAGGCCGGCATCGCCCTCGAACAGGGCGACGAGATCGAGCCGCGCCTCGATCGCCGCCCGGTCGAGCAGAGGCGCGCCGAGATCGGCGGCCAGCAGGCGGGCGCCGGCGCCGGTGACGGTGCGGTCGACGGCGTGGAGCAGGCTGCCCTGCCGCCCGCCCGCCGCCGCCTGGGTCAGCTCGAGGCTCTCGCGCGTCGCCGCGTCGATCATCATATGGTCGCCCGGGGCGCGGGCGACCGGCGGGCGAAGGAAGGGGAGCTTGTCTTTCGCGACCTCGTCGAGATAGGCGAGCAGGCCGCCGGCGGCGCAGAGGGCGGCGCGGTCGAACGCTCCGAAGCCGTCCAGCGTGGCGACCTCGAACCTTTCCTTCAGCCGTTTCTCGGCCGCGATCGAATCGAAGCCTCGCCGCCCCTCCTGATCGATCACCTCCGCCGCCGCCAGCCGCGCCAGCTCGGCGTCGAGCGCGTGCGGCGGCACCGACCCGAGCTCGAAACGGCCGGTCGAGATGTCGGCGGCGGCGAGGCCGTGGCGGTCGCCCACTCTGGCCACCGCGACGAGCCAGTTGGCGGCGCGCGAATCGAGCAACGTCTCCTCGGTCAGAGTACCCGCGGTGACGACGCGGACGATGGCGCGGCTGACCACTGACTTGGCGCCGCGCTTCCTGGCCTCGGCCGGGCTCTCGACCTGCTCGGCGATGGCGACCCGGAAGCCGCCTTTGATCAGCCGGGCCAGATAGGCCTCGGCGGCGTGGATCGGGACTCCGCACATCGGGATCGGCTCGCCCTCATGCTCGCCGCGCGCGGTCAGCGCGATGTCGAGGCACTGGGCTGCCGCCTTGGCGTCATCGAAGAACAATTCGAAGAAGTCGCCCATCCGGTAGAAAAGCAGGCAGTCGGGCGCCTCGGCCTTGAGCGCCAGATATTGCGCCATCATCGGCGTCGGGGCGCCGCTGCTCTTCGCCTGGGTGGCCATGGGCGAGGGATAAGGCTTTGGCTTGCCCCCGTCACGAATGAAGTCCTAAGCACCGGCAAAAATCGGGAGAGAGCCGCGATGAGCGAGAGCAGCGTCAAATTCTCCGAGCAGGAGGCGCTCGACTTCCACACCATGGGCGGCCGCCCGGGCAAGATCGAGATCATCGCTTCCAAGCCGATGGCGACTCAGCGCGACCTCTCGCTCGCTTACTCACCCGGAGTGGCGGTGCCGGTGCGGGCCATCGCCGAGGATCCGGCCAAGGCCTATGATTATACCGCCAAAGGCAACCTCGTCGCCGTCATCTCCAACGGCACCGCCATCCTCGGCCTCGGCAATCTGGGGGCGCTGGCCTCGAAGCCGGTGATGGAAGGCAAGGCGGTTCTGTTCAAGCGCTTCGCCGACGTCGACGCCATCGACCTCGAGCTCGACACCGAGGACAGCGAGGCTTTCATCAACGCGGTCGCGCTGATGGAGCCGAGCTTCGGCGGCATCAACCTCGAGGATATCGCCGCGCCGGAATGCTTCATCATCGAGCAGACTTTGCGCGAGCGGATGAACATCCCGGTCTTCCACGACGACCAGCACGGCACCGCGATCATCACCGCCGCCGGGCTGATCAACGCCTGCTTCCTCACCAATCGCGAGCTGAAGGACATCAAGGTGGTGGTGAACGGCGCCGGCGCCGCGGCGATCGCCTGCACCGAGCTGATCAAGGCGATGGGCGTCCGCCACGATCACGTGACCATGTGCGACAGGAAGGGCGTGATCTGGCAGGGCCGCGAAGGGCTCGACCAGTGGAAGTCCGCCCATGCCGTCATCACCGACGCGCGCACGCTGGAGGAGGCGCTTGCCGGTGCCGACGTCTTCCTCGGCCTGTCCGCGGCGGGAGCGCTCAAGCCGGACATGGTGATGAACATGGCGAAACAGCCGATCATCTTCGCCATGGCCAATCCCGATCCGGAGATCACTCCGCCCGAAGCCAAGGCGGCGCGACCCGACGCGATCGTCGCCACCGGCCGCTCCGATTATCCCAACCAGGTCAACAACGTGCTCGGCTTTCCCTTCATCTTCCGGGGCGCCCTCGACGTCCGGGCGACGACGATCAACGACGAGATGAAGATCGCCGCCGCCGAGGCGCTCGCCGAGCTCGCCCGCCAGCAGGTGCCCGAGGAGGTCGCCGCCGCCTATGGCGGCAAGGCCCACAGCTTCGGCGCCGATTACATCATCCCGGCGCCGTTCGATCCGCGGCTGATGGAGATCGTTCCCGCCGCGGTCGCGCGGGCGGCGATGGCGAGCGGCGTCGCCCGACTCCGGATCGACGACATGGACGCCTACCGGACGCGCCTGCGCTCCCGCCTCAACCCGACCACCTCGGTCCTCAGCCTCGCCCACGAGGCGGCGCGGGCCGATCCCAAGAGGGTGCTGTTCGCGGAAGGGGACGAGGATGTGGTGCTCCGGGCGGCCATCGCCTTCCGCGACGGCGGTTACGGAATTCCGGTGCTGGTCGGCCGCGACGACGTCCACGATCGGTTGCGCGGGCTCGGCATCGACGATCCCGAAAGCTTCGAACTGATCAACAGCCGGGTCTACGCCCGAGTGCCGGAGATGGTCGACTATCTCTACCAGCGCATGCAGCGCAAAGGCTATCTGCAGCGCGAGATCGAGCGGATGGTCAAGCAGGACCGCAACACGTTCGCGGCGCTGCTGCTCGCTTTGGGCGAGGGGGATGCGCTGATCACCGGAGTCACCCGGCCCTACGCCCAGAACCTGAGGCAGGTGCAAAGAGTGCTCGACCCGAAGGAAGGCATGACGCCGTTCGGCCTCCATGTGCTCGTCGGCCGCTCCCACACCACGTTCATCGCCGACACGACGGTGACCGAGCGGCCGAGCGGCGAGCAGCTTGCCGACATCGCCGTCCATACCGCCCAGGTCGCCCGCCGAATGGGCCATGAGCCGCGCGTCGCCTTCCTGTCCTATTCGAACTTCGGCGATCCGGAGGGCACCTATCTCGAGCGGATCCGCGAGGGGGTGAAGGTGCTCGACCGCCGTCAGGGCGTCGATTTCGAATATGAAGGCGAGATGTCGCCCGATGTCGCGCTCAACCCGGCGATGGCGAAGGTCTATCCGTTCAGCCGCCTGACCGGTCCCGCCAACGTCCTCGTCATGCCCGGCCTCCAGACCGCGAACATCTCGGCCAAATTGCTTCGGGAGCTGGGCGGCGACGCGGTGATCGGTCCGATCCTGGTCGGAATGGCCCAGCCCGTCCAGATCGCCGCGATGACGGCATCGGCGTCGGACCTCGTGACGCTCGGGGTTCTGGCGGGGAGCGGCGTGGTTCGTTGAGCTGACGTCATCCCGGCAAAAGCCGGGACCCATGAACACGGGATCGCGGCAGCTGGATGAGGCGGGTGTTCATGGGTCCCGGGTCAAGCCCGGGATGACGATCAGTTCGGCGAGTTCGGGCCGCCGGTGGAGCCGTTCGAGCCGTTCGAGCCGGGCGCGCCGACGGCGCCGATATTGCCGAACAATTCGTCCCAGATGCTCTTCTCGCGGCCGAGCGTCGGCGTCTTGTCGCTCATCGGATCGATCGATACGATCTGCTCCATGCCTTTGCGTTCGACCGAGGCGACGTTGCCCGAAGCGTCGAAGCGAACGTGCAGCACCGTCTGCTGGCTCACATGGGGGTAGTTGAAGGCGTAATTCTTGGTGCGGCGGGCGACATAATACCAGTCGTTCTGGTCGAACGTGCCGGTGAAGGTCGGCCGGCCAAGCGTGTTCTGCACCGATTCCTTGTTGTCGATGCCGGGCTGGACCGCTGCGACCAGGGTCTCGTCGACGAGATAGCCTTGTATGTCCTGCGTCTTGGCACAGGCGCCGAGCCCCGCCGCCACGGCCACCAGCAATGCCGCTTTTCGTCCCGAAACCATCATCTTGGAAAAACTCCCGAAAACCGGCCGGCGCGAAGCCTGAGCGCCGGCGCCTGCCTTGCCGGCAGGGCCAGGCCCTCCAATATCCGAGAAAAGCTGAACGGCGCAAGTACGCGCCCCGCCCGAGGAGATCTGTCCTGGCCTTTTTGTCCCGCCTGTTCGGCGCCCGCCGTGAGCGCGAGGCTCTGCGCCCGCTCTACGACGCGCTCGTCGCCGCCGCCCGCGATCCGGCCTGGTATCTTGACGGCGGCGTGCCCGACACGCTCGAGGGCCGCTTCGACATGGTCGCGACGATGGTGGCGCTCGCCTTGCTCAGGCTCGAGGCGGAAGGCGAGGGTGCGAGCGCGCAATCGGTGCAGCTCACCGAGATCTTCATCGACGACATGGACGGGACGCTGCGGCAGATCGGCATTGGCGATTTCGTCGTCGGCAAGCATGTCGGCAAGCTGGTCGGAGCGCTGGGCGGCCGGCTCGGCGCCCTGCGCCAGGCGCTCGCCGGCGGAGCGCCGCTCGAACCGGCGGTGCGGCGCAACCTGTTTCGCGACGCACCGGCGAAGGAGGCGGAGGTCGCCTTCGTCGCCGAGCGCCTGCGCCGCCTCCACGAGGGGCTGGCCGGGACCGGGACGGAAGAGTTGCTCGAGGGCAGGCTTCCACGGTCGTGACCGAGTTCAGCCGCCTTTTCCGCCTCGACACGCTGGCCGCGGAGCCGCGCAGCGTCCACATCGAGGCCGAGCCGGCCGAGCGCTCGCCGCTCGCCGCCCGCTTCGAGCTCGTCGCCGTCGAATCGCTCGCCGCCGAAGCGCGATTGAGCCGCCGCGGCGAGGCGGTCGTCGCGGACGGGACCCTGCGGGCCCGAGTGACTCAAAGCTGCATCGCCACCGCGGATCCGGTCGAGGCGAAGATCGAGGAGGCGTTCCGAATCGAGTTCCGCCCTCCCCCCGACGGGCGGGCCGAGGAGGAGATCGAGCTTGGCGAGGACGAGCTGGACGTGGTTTTCTACGAGGGCGGCGCGATCGACCTCGGCGAGGCGGTGGCGCAGACGCTCGCGCTCAGCCTCGATCCCTATCCGCGCTCGCCCGCCGCCGAGGCCGCGCTCCGGGAAGCGGGCGTGAAGAGCGAGGAGGAAGCGCGGGCGGAATCGAGCCCGTTCGCAAGGCTCAGGGGATTGAAGGGGGAAGCGGAGTAATCCGTCATCCCGGCGAAAGCCGGGACCTCGGGACGAGAAGTCTCGGCGGGCCTCCACGAGACCCCGGCCTGCGCCGGGGTGACGGGTCCCCCGGACCCGTCAGAACGGGACGTCGTCGTCGAGGTCGCTGTCGAAGGCGGGCTGCGGGCGGGACTGCGGGCGCGAGCCGCCGCCGCCGCCGAAGCTGCCGCCCTCATGGCTGCCGCCGAAATCCTCCCCGCCGCCGCTACCGCCGCCGCCACCGCGGCTGTCGAGGAGGACGAGCTCGCCGCGGAAGCGCTGAAGCACCACCTCGGTCGAATAGCGGTCGGCGCCCGACTGGTCGGTCCATTTGCGGGTCTGGATCTGGCCCTCGAGATAGACTTTCGAGCCCTTGCGCAGATAGGATTTGGCGACCCGGCCCAAATTCTCGTTGAAGATGACGACCCGGTGCCATTCGGTCCGCTCCTGGCGGTTGCCGTCCTTGTCCTTCCAATTCTCGGACGTCGCGACGCGTAGGTTCACGACCTCGCCGCCATTGTTGAGCGAGCGGCTCTCGGGGTCGTCGCCGAGATTGCCGACCAATATGACCTTGTTGACGCCCGCCATGAATCTTCCTTCCGTACGTTTCGGGTTCGCTCGGGACGATAAGCGAGGCGCCCGCGCCGCGCTACCCGATTCGAGGCCTCATGAACGTCGCCCTGAACTTGTTTCAGGGTCCAGTTCTCCGCCCGCGAGGGGGGTTCGTCGCTGGATCCTGAAACGAGTTCAGGATGACGAAGTCAGGCCGTGGCCAGACGGTTTCCGGCGCGGCGATTGCGTCCGAATCCGGCGAGCAGGATGGCCAGCGTCCCCGCTTGCGCGGCCAGCCCCTGCAGCGTCGGATAGAGACCGAGCATAGCGATGCGCGGCGCCCAGCGGACCGGAATCACGCCCAGCAGCCCCGCCTCCTGGAGCGCCGCGACGCCCTTCCCCGCCAGCACCACCGCCAGCACCGCGATCAGGGCCGAGCTGTAGGCGAAGAATTTGGCGATCGGCAGCGTGCGGCTGAAGCGAAGCATCAGCACGGCGGTGAGCGCGAGCAAAGCGAGGCCGGCGCCCGCGCCGGCGATCAGCGCCCCGATCCGACCCTCGGCGGAGAGCGCGGCGAAGAACAGGATCGTCTCGAACACCTCGCGATAGACGGCGACGAAGGCGAGCAGGAACAGGAACCAGGCGGATTTCCTGGACAGCGCCCGCCCCACCTTCTCCCTGATATAGCGTTGCCATTCGTCGGCCTGGGCCTTGCCGTGCATCCAGATGCCGACGAAGAGCAGGATGACGGCCGCGAGGACCGACCCCAGCCCCTCGGTCAGCTCGCGGCTGGCGCCGCTGTCCGAAATGAAGCGAGTCGCCGCCCACCAGGTCGCGAAGCCGGCGACGAGGGCCAGGATCCAGCCCCAGTGGACCGGGCGGACCATCTCGGCGCGGTCGGCCTTGCGCAGGAAGGCGAGCATGGCGACGACGATGAGCAGGGCCTCCAGCCCCTCGCGGAGCAGGATGGTGAAGGCGCCGAGGAAGGTCGAGGCATCGCTCCCCTGCTCCGGCGCCAGCGCGCGCTCGGTCTCGTCGAACAAGGTGTCGAGGGCGGCGATCCGCTCGCCCACCTGCGCCGGGTCGCGGCCCTCGGCGATGGCGGCGCGCAGCTCGCCCATCGCCGTCTCGACCCGGGCCATCAGGGCCGGATCGCGCGCCGACAGCATCGGCTCGATCGGCTCGAAGCCGTCGAGATAGGCGGCGAGCGCCAGCGCCTTGGCGGCCTTGCGGTCGCCCGCCCGGTAGGCGGCGAGGCTTTGTCGCAATTTCTCGCGGGCGACCGGCAGCGACGAGCCGCCGCGCGTGGTGACCGCGGCGGGATCGGCGCGGAGATAGGCGGTGACGGCGGCGGCCCGCTCGGCGCCGATCCGCTGGGCGAGGCCGGCTTCGGTGAGACCGGTCAGCGCCGCCGAATCGGGGACGAGCGCTCGAAGGGCGGCGTCCCCCTCCCAGAGCCGGCGTCCCTCCTCGGCGAGGGCGTCGGGATAGGCGAAGCGGCCGGCTCGGAAGGCGAGCGCCCATTTGTCGGCCTCGGGCAAATGTCCGAAGCTCTGCATGGCGGTGCCTTCGAGCCCCTGGTCGATCACCTGGTAGAGCGCGAACAGGCTGCGCTCTTTCGCGCGCTCCCGGTCGGCGAAGGCGATGGGAGGCGGATCGAGAGTCGCCGCCATCGGCGTCTTGGCGTCGCCGGCGGCGCCGTGGCACGCCGCGCAATTCTCGGCATAGAGGGCGGCCCCGCGCGCCGGGTCCGGCATCGTCTTCGGCGCCAGCGGGACCGGATAGGCCCGGATCAGGTCCGCGGCGAGGCCATGGGCGAGCCTCGCGACCTCGGCAGGGGCCGCCTTGCGCCCGATCGCCCCCTGCAGCCCGTCCGAGGCCGCGGTCAGCCGCGCCTTGGCCGGCGTCGGCGGCAACGCTCCGATTCGCTCGCGCACCGAGCCGGCGAACTCGGCCATCTCCTTATATTCGGCTGCGCTGACCACCTTGCCGCCCTGGACGGCGCCCGGATAGTCGACCG
This sequence comes from Sphingomonadales bacterium, assembly GCA_034668485.1. Taxonomy (GTDB): domain Bacteria; phylum Pseudomonadota; class Alphaproteobacteria; order Sphingomonadales; family Sphingomonadaceae; genus Allosphingosinicella. The sequence continues at coordinate 2,799 of JAXDPG010000051.1, read as the reverse complement.
CGATATAGTCGAGAAGCCGCCAGCTGGTCTGGACGTCGGCCTGCTGGGCGGCGGCGGGGGCCGCGGCGAGGAAGGCGAGCAGGCACAGCAGCAAGGGGGCGAGGCGGCGGAACATGTCGCCTCCGCTAACCTAATTGCAATTGATTATCAATAACGATTGCCGTCATTGCGAGGAGCGCAGCGACGAAGCAATCCAGCGGCCTAACGCGCGAGGGGTCTGGATTGCTTCGCTTCGCTCGCAATGACGATTATGTTCAGCGCACGCTCCCGGCCGGCGTCTCGTCCATCAGCTTGCGCGTCAGGTAGATCATCTCCAGAGCGCTGGTATGCGCCTGCTGCTTCAGATTGGCGCCGGCGGCGTGCCCGCCTTCCGTATTTTCGTAATAGAGGAAGGGGAGCCCCATCTCCTCCATCCTGGCCGCGAACTTGCGAGCGTGCTGCGGGCCGACGCGGTCGTCCTTGGTCGTGGTGAAGATGAAGGGCTCGGGGTAGGCCATGCCCTTCCTGAGGTTCTGGTAGGGCGAGACCTTGTCCCAGAAGGCGCGCACGGCCGGATCCTCGACTCTGCCGTATTCGCCTTCCCACGAGGCACCGGCGGCGATCTTCGAGATTCGGATCATGTCGAGCAAAGGCACCTCGATCAAAGCCGCGTTCCACAGCTCGGGATGCTGGGTGAAGGCGACCCCGGTCAGCAGGCCGCCGTTCGAGCCGCCCCTGATGCCGAGCCGCCGCGGGGTGGTGATCTTGCGGGCGATGAGATCGCGGCCGACCGCGACGAAATCGTCATAGACGATCTGCCGCTTCACGCCGAGCCCGGCCTCGTGCCATTTCGGCCCGAACTCGCCGCCGCCGCGGATGTTGGCGAGCGCGTAGACCCCGCCATGCTCGAGCCAGAGCTTGCCGGTCGTCGCCGAATAGGCCGGGGTGGAGGAGGATTCGAACCCGCCATAGGCATAGAGCAGGGTCGGGTTGGTGCCGTCGAGCCTGATGTCCTTCCGATGGACCAGGAAATAGGGAATCTTCGTCCCGTCGGTGGAGGTCGCCTCATATTGCTCGGCGACGAGGTTCGAGGCATCGAACTTGGCGGGCTGGGCCTTGATCTCCCGCGCCTGTCCCGTGCCGGCGTCCGCAAGCCACAGCGAAGGCGGCGTCAGGAAGCTGGTGACGGCGATCAGCGCCTGGTCGTCGGTCTGGCTGATGTCGACGAGCCCGACCGTCGAATTGTCCGGCAGCTGGAGCGAGGAGCGCTTCCACGTCCCCTTCGGTCCCGGGGTGAACAGCAGGGTACGGCCGCGGACATTATCCAGCGTCGAGACGAGCAGAACGCCCTTCGAGGCCGAGGCGCCCTCCAGCGCCTCGCGCGGTCCGGCGCTGTAGATGAGCGTCGGCTTGGGATGGGCCGGGTCCGCCTTCAGCTGGGCGAGGTCGACCGAGAGCAAAGCGCCGGCCGGATAGGCCGCGCGGCTCCCGGCCGGAGTCCAGTCCTCGCGCGTCTGGATGATGACCCGGCCCGCGACCATGTCGCTGAAGCTCGCCTTGGGAGGGATGGCGACCCGCTGCGGCCCCTTCGGGCCAAGGATGTAGGTCTCCGAGGCGAAGGTATCGAGCGGACGGTCGATCACCGCCAGCGTGCGGCCGTCGCCGTCGCGCAGGACGTAGGGGGTGACTCCGTAGCCGCCGTCGGTGGCCGCGCCGCGATACACTTCCGCCGCGGCGGACAGCGGCTGGCCGCGCTTCAGCCTCTTGACGATGAACGGATAGCCGGTGCGGCCGAGGTCGCCCGGCGCCCATTCGCGGCTGATCAGGAGGGTGTTCTCGTCCTCCCACGCCGTGCGCTGCTTGCCCTTGGGCAAGGTGAAGCCGCCGTCGACGAACCTGCCGCTGGGAAGATCGAGCTCGCGCACCGTCACCGCGTCCTCGCCGCCGTCGGACAGGCTGATCAGGCAGCGCCGCTCGGCGGGCCGGGCGCAGGATAGGCCCTTATAGACCCAGTTCGCGCCCTCGGCCGTGGCCAGCGCGTCGAGATCGAGCACCGTCTCCCACTTCGGCTCCGCCGCCTGGTAGTCGGCGAGGCTGGTGCGGCGCAGCACGCCTCGGACATGGTCGGAATCCTGCCAGAAATTGTAGATCTGCCCGTTGAGGAAGCGCCCGAACGGAATCCGGTCCTTGGCCTGGGCGATCGCCAGCGCCTCCCCATAATAAGCCTGGTAGCGCGGATCCGCCTCGAGCACTGCCTGCGCCTTGGCGTTGTGGGCGTTGACCCACTCCATCGCGCGCGGGCTCGAAACCTCCTCGAGCCAGAGATAGGGATCGTCGGCGACGGCCTGCGCTTGCGCGGCGGCGGCGAGGCTGGCGGCGGCGAGAATCGTCATCTTCAACAGGCGCATATACGACCTTCCAGGGAAAGGCGCGCACCCTCAACAGCTTAGCGCCGCTGTCAAGCTTTGACGCCGGAGCCGAAACATCTTGGCAAGATCGGGCAAGCCTCTAGGCTGCGAAAAAAGGGGTGAATGAAATGATGCGACGCCTGCCGACGCTGCTTGCCGCAGCCCTTATCTGCGCCGGCCCAGCGGCCGCGAAGCCGAAAGCCGACACGCCCGAGCAAAGGGTCGCCCGGGTACTTCGGACGAGCCCGGTGATCGACGGCCATAACGATCTGCCTTGGGAGATACGCGAGAAATACGACAGCTGGCGGAAGTCGCTCGACCTAGACGCCGACACGTCCCGGCTCGAAGCGCCGCTTCAGACCGACCTGCCGCGGATGGAGCGGGGCGGAATGGGCGCCCAATTCTGGTCGGT
>JAXDPG010000050.1:0-5913 GCA_034668485.1 Sphingomonadales bacterium | reverse complement strand
GCACGACCCTTGTAACCTTGTCGGCAACCGCTTCGAAGCGGCGGAGCAACAAGGTTCAAGGAGCAATCCGATGTTCAATCAGAAGATCAGGGAAAGCGTCGCGGCCGCCGTGCTGGCGATCCTGCTTTCGGCGACGGCGATCGGCGCCGCGGTCGGCCCGGCCCGGGCGATCGAGACCGGCCCGTCCCTCAGGACTCCGGTGCAGGTCGCCTGAGCCATGCCGGAGACGATCCTCGTAACGGCCGACAAGCTGACCCGGATGCCGCAGCGCCCCGGCGGCCCGCGCCGCCCCGAAGCGGGCCGCTGCCCGCGCCGCGAGGGTCCGGCCCGGCCCACCTTCTCGCTGATGGAGCTACTGCCGATGAGCATCTTCTCCCGCACCCGCGACATCGTCGCCGCCAATTTCACCGACCTTCTGGACAAGGCCGACGACCCCGCGAAGATGATCCGGATGATCATCCTCGAGATGGAGGAAACCCTCGTCGAGGTGCGCGCTTCGGCCGCCAGGACGATCGCCGACCAGAAGGAGATGCGCCGCCAGATCCTTCGCCTGGAGAAGCTCCAGGACAGCTGGACCGAGAAGGCCGAGCTCGCTTTGTCGAAGGGCCGCGAGGACCTCGCCCACGGCGCGCTCACCGAGAAACGCAAGGCGGCCGACATGGCCGACAGCCTCAAGGTCGAGATCGAGGTGCTCGACGACGCCATGCGCGCGTCCGAGGCCGACATCGCCAAGCTGCAGGGCAAGCTCCGCGAGGCCCGGCTGCGCCAGAGCGCCACCCAGAGCCGGCTCGAGAGCGCCAACCAGCGCGTCCGGCTGCGCGAGATGACCGCCGGTCCGAGGGTCGACGAGGCCTTCTCGCGCTTCGACCTGCTCGAGCGCCAGGTCGACTATGCCGAAGGCCGGGCGGAAGCCCTCGCCCTGGCGGCGCCGCCCAAGACGCTCGACGAGGAGATCGCCGAGCTGAGGAACGCCGACAAGGTCGACGCGGAGCTGGAAGCGCTGAAGGCGCGCCTCGCCGCCAATGACAAGAAGGGAGCCTGAGACGATGGAAGCGATGTCGCCCGTCTTCGCCGCTTTCGGGGTGATCGAGTCCGACGCTCTGAACGACCTCGCCTTCTGGCTCGACGAGCGCGGCGAGGCCAGGGGCGAACCCTCGGGATGGGGCGGCGCTCCCGGCGATCGCACCGTCCGCGCTTCGGGCCGGTCCGCCGGCGCGGAGGGCTGAGGCGATGGAGATCATCCCCCAGGTCTTCGCCGCGGTCAGCGTCTTCGTCGGGCTGCCCTGGCTGATCCTCCACTACGTCACGCAGTGGAAGAAGGCGGCGACCCTCACCATCGAGGACGAGAGGCTGCTCGACGAGCTGCACGACCTCGCCGGGCGGCTCGACGAGCGGGTCTGCTCGATCGAGCGGATCATGACGGCCGAGAATCCCAATTGGCGGAGCCTCACCTGCGACCCGGCGGCGACCGGGATCGAGGACCGCTCAAGCAATATCGAAAAACTCAGGAGGGAAAGATGAAGAAGCGTTTCTATCTCGACAAAGCCAACGGCCGTATCTTCGGGGTCTGTGCGGGGATCGCCCGGCACATGGGCTGGGACCCGACCTTCGTTCGGGTCGGCCTCGTCCTGATCACCTTGCTCGGCGCCTTTCCCTGGACCCTGATCGCCTACGGCGCGGCGGCGATGATCGCCAAAGACCGGCCCCGCGGCGGCTATGGCGAGGATGCGCCGGTCCGAGCGATGGCGCGGACGTCCACCTACGCGCTCAACCGCTCGATGCGCGACATCGACCGCCGCATGGCCGAGGTCGAGACCTATGTGACCGCGCAGAATACCGGCCTCGCCCGCGAGATCGAGAGCCTGCGCTAGGGGCGCAAAGACAGGAATGGGAGGAAGTGATGAGCGAACCGATGACGATGGTGGCGATGGCGGGCTTCGGCCTGGCGGCGCTCGGCATCATGCTCTTCGCCGCGCTGAAGGGCTGGCAGGGCTGGCTCGACCTCAGGCGGCTGGAGCTGGCCAGCGTCCCGCCCCGAACGGCGAGCCACGGCGGCACCGCCGAGCGGATCGAGCTCGCCGATTTGAAGGAGCGGATCCGCAAGCTCGAGAGCATCGCGGCGTGCATCGACCTTTGAGTGCGCTGCTCCCCGGCGAAGGCCGGGGCCCAGCGGCGCAGGGCAGGGGGCTGCGCTCCCGCCTTCGCCGGGGAACTACACTCCGCCCAGCCAGGCCAGCAGGCTGCGTCCCGGCATGAAGAAATAGCCGCCGCCCAGAGTCTTCACGACACGCGGCAGCGGCTTCAGCCGGACCGGCCCGTCATGGGTCGGAACGACATAGCCGCTTCCCCCCTTGCCGCTGCTGGTCAGCGGATCCTGCTCCCCGACGAGGCCGTGGAAGGCGGGGCTGGTCAGCCAGGTCTGCTGGACGAACTCGAACTGCCGCTCGATATCGCCGTTGAGGCACATGAAGAGCAGGCCGGGCTTGCGCCCCTCGTCCGGCCGGTAGAGCCGCCCGACCCGAAGGATGCGGTGGCGGTTGGAGATCGAAATCTGCTCTTCCGATCCCGGCTGCAGCGTATCGCGCGGGTTGGCCCGCCGGATATGCGCTCCGATCGGGCAGCGCACCGCCTGCGGATCCTCGGTCCCGTAGAGGAAATCGTTGTCGCCGCGATTGCTCGGCTCGGCCGGGGCGGCGATGGTCTTGCCTTCCTCCGGCTTGGTCTCCGGGCGAAGGGTGCCGGGGCCGACCGGCTCGCCGGTGGCGGCGATGGCCGACGAGTCGCTGAACTCCGCCGCGGTCTCGCGATTGTTCCGGCGCTTCTGCCGTTCCTCCTGCTCCTTGGGGAACGGATAATAGGGGTTGCGCACCAGCGAGGAGCCGTCGCGCCAGCGGCCGACCAGCTTGGCCGCGATATAATCGGGCCGCATGTCGTAGGGGGGCGGCAGCCGGCCCTGCAACCGCCGCGATTCCTCCCAGCAATAATCCCAGAAGCCCTTCACGTCCTGCTCGAGCTGGCGAATGACCAGATAGGAGCCGTTGCGGCCGACCGCCCGCGGCGCCTCGACGATGGCATTGCCGAAGTCGCGGCTCTTCTCGGCGACCGGCAGCCGGTTGCCGGGATCGGCGAGCGGCGAAAGCTCGGGCTCCGGCGGGAAGTTGCCGCGATTGTCCGGATAGCCGATCACGAATTCGCCCGGCTCGACGAGGTGGATGGGATCGTTCTTGCGGTAGCTCTGGTAGCTGCCGCGGATCACCGGCTGGGAGACGCCGTCGACGAAGCCGAACGGCTCGATCGCGGGCTTCTTGGTGCGCTCGAGCGGGATCCGATACGGTTCCGCGACTCCATTCTCCTCCGCGAGGCGCTCGACCCGGCGCTCGAGACCGCGGACGAGCTTCTCGTCATAGCCGTAGACGAGGAGGGCCAGGTCGTAGGGCTCGCGTCCCCATTCCCAATGCTCCGGCGCGCTGCCGTCGTCGTCGCCGAGGATGCGGGCGCGAGCGCTGGTGCTCATGCCTTCGAGAAAGGCGGCCGGAAAGCCCTTGAGGCAGGGGTCGGGCACGCCCAGCCTCTCGAGCGCGCGCGGCCCGAGCGCGATCGTGAGGATCGCCTTGTACCTGAGCTTGCGGCCGTCGCCGAACCCTATGCGAGGATAGAGGCCTGCCATGAACGCGCGCGCCTTCTCGCGGTCGTCGGGCAAATTGTAGAGGAGCACGGAGCCGTCCTTCATGAAGCCGAGGCCCCCAAACACCAGGCTCTGGATCTGGCTGGTCTCCATATGCGCGTCGGGGCGGCACGCCGAGCCGAACAGGGCCAGCCATTGCTTCGCCTCGTCGTTGGTGAGGATCGCTGAGAGGCCGCGCCGCAGCGCCGCATTGGCGCGGACGTGGTCGGTGGTCTGGCTCGGATAGGCGCTGTACCAGAAGCGCGTCGGCTGCATGCTGGCGCGGGCGTAGCGCTTGAACCGCTCGCCGTCGGTCGCGCCGTCGTTGAACAAATTCTTGGCGCGCGGGAAGCCGATCGAGTTCGACCAGACCGCGGTGAGGCCGGCATGGGCTCGGGTGATGAAATCCTCGAGATAGCTTTCCCAGCTGCCGCCGAAATTGGAGAAGAAGACGAGCAGGCGAGTGCCGGGGACGGTGATCCAGCGGGCGGCGTGGATGGTCGAGATGCCGCCCAGGGTGCCGGGCCTGTAGACGTTGACCGCCATCATCTTGATCACCCAGAAAGCCAGCCTGAGGGTCAGCCAGCGCACGAAGCCGGGCTTGCGGGTGGTGACCGAGACCATGTGGTTCTGGGCGCAGAAATTCTCGCGCTTGCCGATCTCGTGGAGCGTGCCGAGGTCGGGCGCTCGCGAATCGGTCCAGTCGCTCTCCTCGAGCTTGCGCAATTGCAGATAGACGAGGCCGAGCGAGACGAGCGTCACCAGCAGCACCGCGCCGATTCCGATCGCCAGCCAGAGCAGGGCCTCCTTGCCCTGGTAATGGAGGAGCGCGAAGGCGATGACGAGGACCAGCGGGATGGCGACCGGCCACAAATAGGTCCGGATGAACGGCCAGGCGAATTTGGCGACCAGCTGCAGCGCCGGCAGGTTGCGCTCCTCGCGGTCCGGCGCGGCCGGGGGCGTCAGCGCCCAGCGGAAGCTCGGTTCGCTCTCGACCCGCCGGCGGATCTCGGCGAGCCGGTCGATCGGCCGAATGTCCGGCTGGAGGTTGTCGACGAGCGGTCCGACGAATCCCGCCAGCGCCGCTTCCTCGCGAATTCGGCCGACCGTCATTCCGGGAGTTCCGGCGAAACAGAGGCCGACATTGGCGAACAGGCCCTGGCCGACGCCGATCTTGTGGGCCTCCAGATAACCGGCGAGCCGAGTGCCCCGGCGCCAGTCGAGCGCCCTGGCGAAGATGGGCTCGAGCCGAGCGCCGATGGCGGCGACGATCCGCTCGATCGCCCTCCGCTCCGTACCGTCGGCCGTGAACTCGAAGACGAGGTGGGCGTCCTCGCGTCCGTCTCCGGCAATCGCATGCAGGCTCATGAAATGGGTGCCGCGGCCGTCGGCGTCGGTGATGTCGAGCGCGGCGCGGACCGAATCCTCGGCCGGGTTGCCGAGGCCGTCGATGAGGGCGTTGAGCTCGGTCACGTCTTCCCGACGGACCGGCGCGACGATGGTAGTCAGGCTCTGCATCAGCGCGGCTCCTCCTCGAGCGTGACCATGAGGCGGTGGGGGAAGGGCCCAGCCCAGCCGACCTTGCCGACCCGGCCCATCCCGCGCTGCAGCAGCCCGCGTATCAGCAGGGGTATCTGGAAGGCGTTGACCGGCCGCCCGGAGCAGGGGTGAACGCCTGCGCCGAGATGGAGATAGAGTCCGGCCTCGCGGTCCAGGCGCAGCCGCCGCGGGTCGTCGAAGGCGCTGCCGTCCTGCATCGCCGCCTGGGTCCAGGCGATGACTGCGTCGCCCGCCTTGACCGGGCAGCCGCCGAGCGTCGAGTCGGCGGCGGCGGTGCGCAGCACGATCGGATTGTGCGGCCAGCGCCGAAGCGCCTCGTTGCACCAGCCGTAGAGACGGCGCAGGTCGCCCGAATCGCGCCGCATCGCCCGGGTGAGCTTTCGATCGCGGCCGGCGACGGCAAGGATCTTGGCGACGCAGGTGGCGGTGGTGTCGATCGAGCCGACGAACATTCCGCCCAGGGTGCGGCGGACGCCGTCGTCGTCGAGCAGCTTATGTCGGAGCAGTGCGCCCATCATGTCGTCGCCGAAATCGCCCGAAGCGCGGCGGGCGGCGATCTCGGTGGCCAGCCATTTCTGCATATAGCCGCCGGCCCGAACCGCCCGGTCGCGGATCGCCACGTCATTGGCGATGTTGAGGAAGGTGTGCGCGAAGATCGAGCGCGACACCTCCATCAGCATTTCCGGCGA
>JAXDPG010000049.1:0-2924 GCA_034668485.1 Sphingomonadales bacterium | reverse complement strand
GGCGCGCTGCCCCGGCCCGGCGCGGGCGCGGCCGGGATGGGCGGCGGCACCGGCAGCCGGATCTGCGGCGGCGGCGCCATGATCTCGGTCGGCGTGTTCCTCAAATTGGCCGGCGAAGCGGCGCCTTCGGCATTCTTGGGCCGGGCCTTGCGAGGCTTGCGCTCGACGTCCGGACGCGCCGGCCTGGCCGGCGGCGGCGGCGGGGGCGGCTCCTCGGTGAGATTGAGGAGCTTCAGGGCTTCGGGCACCGCCCGCGACGGCCCGTAGCCGAGGCCGGTGAGAAGGGCGTAACCGATCAAGGCGTGGAGCAGCGCGACGCCGGCGGCCGATCTCAGACGGTCACGATTTTCTTGCACCCAAGGGATCATCGCCAGGTCCCGCGCGACGGCAATCGCCGAAGAACCGGCATTACAATGGCTTAGATGACTGTAACCTGTCCGCGGCCGGAGCCGGCGGCGAAGCGCCTTAGCCCTCTCGGCAATCCGGGCAGGTCCCCCTGACCTCGATCACCGGCCGCTCCGGCGAGAAGCCCGCCGCGCTCGCAGCGGCGCGGACGCCGCCCGAGAGCTTGTCGTCGTCGAGATGGGTGGTGTTGCCGCAGGTGTCGCAGATCAGGAAGATGCAGTCGTGCAGGCAGTCGGGATGGTCGTTGGCGACATAGGCGTTGGCGCTCTCGACCCGGCGGGCGAGATTGGCGCCGACGAACAAATCGAGGATCCGGTAGACGCTGTTGGCGGCCACCCGGCGGCCCTGCGACTGGCTGACCTTGTCGGCGATGTCGTAGGCGGAAGCGGGACGGTCGAAGCCGGCCAGAGCCTCGAACACGGCGGAGCGCATCTGCGTCCACTGCTCGCCCGATTTCTCCATCGACGACTGCGCCGCCTGCATGAGGGAAGCGCCTTCATGCGCCTGGTGGTGGTGGGGATGCGCCATCGGCGCAAGGTAAGGCTTTTGCGGGGACGGAACAAGGGAGCCGCCGTCATTGCGAGCGAAGCGAAGCAATCCAGTCAGCGGCAGCGGAGACGCGTAGGTTGCCGCGTCGCTTCGCTCCTCGCAATGACGGGTCAGAGCGTCAGATCACCGCGCGGCGGTTCAAATCGTGGCCCAAAGCGAGGATGGCGACCCCGATGATCGTGTAGAGCGTGCCGGCGCCGTCCTCGGGCAGGCCGAGCGAGCCCGCCATCACGCCGAGGCCGAGGCCGCCGACGGCGGAGGGCATCATGAAGCCATGCTCGAGAATGCCGCGCCCGAGCGCGACCATGCCGAGGCCGATCGCGAAGGTCAGGCCGACCTCGTGGATGATCGGATGGAGCAGCAGCCCGCCCGCCGAGGCCAGCATGGCGACGAAGATCGCGCTCGCCAGGCAATGGACGAGGCAAAGTCCGGACAGCGCGATCGCCATCCGGTCCATCGACCCGCTTCCTCCCGCCTTCGCGAACATGTGAACAGCCGCACTCCCTTGACCGCGCCCTGTATAAGGCCGGAACCGTGAAGATACAACATAACATTCTTGAAAAAGTTGCATTGGCTTTCACCGGTTCGGCCGCCATATCGCGCGCCATGGCCACCGCTGCCGCAACCCCCGCCCTGCCGCGACCGCGCCCGCGCGCCATCGCGCTGTGGTTGCTCGCGGTCGCCGCCCTGGTCTTGGCGATGGTGGTGGTGGGCGGAATCACCCGCCTCACCGAATCGGGCCTGTCGATCGTGCGCTGGGAGCCTTTGTCGGGAGCGATCCCGCCGATCGGCGAAGCGGCCTGGACGGCCGAGTTCACGGCCTACAAGCAGAGCCCGCAATATCGGCTGATCAACAGCGGCATGAGCCTCTCCGACTTCAAGAACATCTATTTCTGGGAATATCTGCACCGGCTGCTCGGCCGGATCATCGGCCTCGCCTTCGCCCTGCCGCTCGTCTGGTTCGCCTGGAAGCGCTCCATCCCGAGCGGCTATGGATGGAAGCTCGGCGGCATCCTGGCGCTCGGAGCGCTGCAGGGGGCGATCGGCTGGTGGATGGTCGCGTCCGGTCTGATCGACCGCCCCGACGTCAGCCATATCCGGCTCGCCGTCCATCTGCTGACGGCGCTCGCCATCTTCGCCGTCACCCTCTGGGTCGCGCTCGACCTGCTTCGCCTCTCCCGTTGTCCCGAGTCCCGGCCCGCCCGGATGCCGACGGCGGCGATCTGGACGCTGTCGGCGCTGTTCCTCCAATATCTGTTCGGCGCCTATGTCGCCGGCCTCGACGCCGGTTACGCCTATTCGAGCTGGCCGAAGATGGGCGGCCAATGGTTCCCCACCGGCGCGCCGCTGCTCGAGCCTTTCCTCAGGAACTTCGCCGATAACCCGATCATGGTCCAGTTCGTCCACCGCTGGCTCGCCTTCGCCGTCGCCGCGGCGGCGCTGGTTCTGGCCCGCCAGGCCTGGACCAAAGGTCACCGTGAGGCCGCGGGAGCGCTGGCCGGCTTCGTCACGCTCCAGATCCTGCTCGGCATCTCGACCCTGCTCTCGGGTGTCGAGCTGTGGATCGCCGCCGCCCATCAGGCGACCGCCGTGCTGCTGCTCGCGGCGACCCTCGTCACCGCCCACCGGCTCGGAGAGCGTACGGCATGACTGCGATCGTGACCGTCTACGCGACCTTCCCCACTGAGGAAGAAGCCCGTCGCATCGCCCGCACGCTGGTCGAGGAGCGGCTCGCCGCCTGCGCGAACATCCTCGGCCCCTGCCGTTCCGTCTACCGCTGGCAGGGCAAGATCGAGGAGGCCGACGAGGCCGCCACCCTGTTCAAGACCCGCGCCGATCTGGCGGAGGCGCTGATCGCCCGCCTCGCCGAACTCCACAGCTACGACGTGCCCCCGGCGGTGGTCTGGCCGATCGACAAGGCTCTCACCGCCTATGCCGACTGGGTGGAGGCCGAGACCCGGTCATCCTGA
>JAXDPG010000048.1:0-5339 GCA_034668485.1 Sphingomonadales bacterium | reverse complement strand
CGCGACGTCTACAGGGTCGACCTCGGCAACCACGCCACGACGTTCAGCTACGACCTCGCGGGCCGCATGATCCAGCGGAGCGGCGGCGAGACCTTCACCTACAGCTGGCTCAACGTCGGGCTGCTCGGCTCGATGTCGACCGGCTACGGCAGCTACGGCACCGACTACGAGCTGACCAAGACGGTCTATGGCTACGACGCCGCCGGCAACAAGGTCTCCGAGCAATATTGGCACGAGGGCGGCTATTGGTACTATCCGTATCCTTACGGGCCTCCCATGCCGCCCGAACCAATGCCGCCCGAGGAGGCGGATTTTTCCAATCCGGACGGACCGCCCACGCTTCCGCCCGATCCGGACGATCCTCCCGCGGATGATATTATCATCGTCGAGGAGCCCAGCGGGCAGGCCGAATATTTCAGCTATTATTATGCCTATCAAAGCGCGACCGCAGCCTATGACGCGCTCGGCCGGATGACCGCGTGGAACGAGGCCGGCAACTCGACGGCACCGGCGGCCGGCATCCAGTATCAGTATGATGCGGTCGGCAACGTCCGCCGCACCTATGCGCAATACCGCACCCTCGACGCCAATGGCGTCGCGGCGAGCTCGGTCACCACCAGGGACGATTGGTACCGGTTCGACTCGATGAACCGGATCGTCACGGCCCAGGGCAGGCTCGTCAACGGCCAGATCGCCCGCGGCTATACCGGCACCGATTACACCTACGACGTCGCCGGCCAGCGCAAGTCCGCCAGCCGAACGACCCTGGACACGGCCTGGATCTTCGATCCCTCGTCATACGATCCCTATTACGGCTACTCGACCATGCCGGTCTCCTACGACCATGTTCGTCGGGAAGATTACGCCTATGACGGCAAGGGCAATCTCGACACCGTCCGGGTCGCCGAGACCAGCTGGAGCGACAATTACGACGGCACGCTAACCACCTATGCGCCGCCGGCGACCGGCCAGCTGAAGGGAGACTATAGCTACGATCTGATGGGCCGCCTGACCCGGCAGATCGACTATCTCTACGGCACCACCGTCGCCTACGACCGCAGCGTCAATTACAACGGCAAGAGTCAAATCCAGTCCGAGACGACCATCACCCGCCAGGGCGCGGACGTCCTCACCACCAGCACCTACAATGATTTCGGCTCGGGCTCCGGCTATGCGCTGGGCGCGGTCACCTACTCCAGCTCGACGCTTTACAAGAACAACGTCTACCAGAGCAGCTCGGACACGACCACGACCTACCAATGGTGGGACGGAGCCGTCCAGTCGAGCATCAGCCACCGTCCGAACACGTCGCAGTCGACCGTCTACACGACCAGCTATTCTTACGGCGCGTCGGGCCAGCTCTTGTCGGTCTATGTCGGCGACGGCCGGCCGCATTCGGTCAGCTTCCTCAACGACATGAACGCCCAGGTGATCCGCCGCGACGAATCCGACAACGTCTCCAACCAGGGCGATCCGCACGAAGTCTGGTACCGGTTCAACGGCAGGCAGCTCGGCTATACCGGCAATAACGGCACGCTCGACACCGATTACCAGAGCTCGATCGACAACCGCACCCGCATGCCGGGCAGCGGTGCGTTCCGCTTCGGCACCACTTCCTCCAGCGCCTACGCGGCCTTCGATCCGAGCTTCGATCCGCTCAACAGCTACAGCCAGGGCAGCGCCGGCGGCAGCTATACGGCAAGGGCCGGCGACACGCTCGCAAGCATCGCCGCGCAGCTCTGGGGCGATTCCGCGCTCTGGTACAAGCTCGCCGAAGCCAATGGCATGGCCGCGGCCAACGGGCTCAGCGAGGGCCAGCGGCTCATCATTCCGACCGGCGTGACGAAGAGCCACCTCAACGCGTCGACCTTCAAGCCCTACGATCCGGCCGAGGCGCTCGGCGACACCAGCCCGACGTCACCGCAGCCGAAAGCGGCCAAGAAGGGCAAGTGCGGCCTCTTCGGGATGATCCTCCTCGTCGTCATCGCGGTCGCGGTGAGCGTCGTCACCTACGGCGCCCTGACCGGCCCGGCGACGAGCGTGCTCGGCTCGATCGCTGCGGGCGCCGTGTCCGGCGCCGCGGGCTCGATCGCCAGCCAGGCGTTCGGAGTTGCCACCGGTATCCAGGACAGCTTCAGCTGGAAGGGCGTCGCCCTGGCGGCGATCGGCGGGGCCGTCGGCGGCGGCTTCGGCAAGGTCGGCGGCTTCCTCGGCGCCGACAAGTTCGCCAGCCAGGTGGTCAGGGGCGCGCTGAGCAGCGCGGTCACGCAGGGCATCGGTGTCGCCACCGGCCTCCAGGACAAGTTCGACTGGGCCGGAGTGGCGGCGGCCGGAATCGGCGGAGGAGTCGCCAGCGCCGTCGGGGCCAGGCTCGGCGGAATGAACCGATATGCGGCGCAGCTGCTCTCCAGCGGCGCCGGTGCGATCGCCGGCTCGGCGGCGCGCAGCCTCGTCAACGGCACCAGCTTCGGCGACAATCTGCTGTCGGCCCTGCCGGGCGTGATCGGCACCACGATCGGCACCGCCGTCGGCAACGCCATCTCCAGCAAGATCGAGCAGGCGCGGATCAACGGCATCATCCACAAGATCGACAAGATCATGACGGACCGGGACAACAGCGGGCACGCCGACGGCAGCGCCAGCGCCTGCTTCATCGCCGGAACCCTCGTCCACACGCCGTCGGGAACCAAGCCGATCGAGGCGATCCGCGCCGGCGACCTGGTCTTCGCCCGCGAGGACGAGGGGAAGGACGAGACCCTCCATCAGCGCAAGGTCATCGACACCTACAAGTTCGACGACCGGGCCACCCTCGCCGTCCGGCTGACCGATCCGCTCGGGCAGCCGACCGAGGTCCATGCGACTCCGGAGCACCCTTTCTGGGTCGACGGCAGGGGCTGGACCGCCGCCGGCAGCCTCGCCGAGGGCGACGTCGTCGTCACCATCAAGGGCTCCAGGGCGGTGGTGACGTCGGTCGAGCAGGACGAAGAGACGCAGGACGTGTTCAACTTCGCCGTCGACCAGGACCATACCTATTTCGTCGGCGACCTCGGAATCTGGGTCCACAACACCTACAAGACCGCCTACGAGGAAGCGGCCGAGGAGATCGTCAAGCAGTCTCGCCGGCTGCTGAATCCCGATGCGTCGGCCAAATACCTGCTCGACTTGTATAATCGGCAGTATAATGCCACTCGCCCGGCGGTCGCTCAGGCGCTCGAGAGGATCGTGGCGAGACAGCTCGCCGACGCCCGCCTGCTCACCGTGCACAGCGTCCGGACGAATCTGCTGGCCGCGGAGCAGGAGGCCCAGAACCATTTCAACCGGGTGCTCAACGACCCGCCCATCATGCCCAACGTCGACGGCCTGGACGTCAACGACCAGTATAACGTCTATGCCAGCTTCATCCTCGCTTATGGCGATGCCGCCGCCATCCGGGACCTTCGCGACGGCAACCGGGTGATCGTCGGCCTCCGCCACGAGACGCAGACGACCGCCAATCACGGCCAGGGCCTGTTCGACGACCGCATCGTCGTCCTGTACCGGGAGACGGTCGGCAATCAGGTCGTCAACCATGTCGAAAGCTTCGACGCGAATACCGAGCCGAGCGCCCAATATGACTATAGGGCCGGCGATACGAGCATTCGACCCCAGCGAGCCGCGTGGAAGGGCTATGGCGACGTCACCGAGCGCTACAAGAATGGCGGTCGCGTGATCGAGGGACAGGACGCCGACGGCGACGGTTACGACGATCTCGGTCGCCTGACCCAGGGCACTTACCGCTACACCAAGGCGGTGAGCGCGACCAAAGGTCGCGAGGTCGGTAACGACGGAGTGAAACACATCCTCCATCCCGATACCGACAATGCCGTGCAGCGCGACAGCAATGGCGACGGCTACTTCAACGGCAGCGATACCGGCACCAACAATCTCACCGAGGGCCAGACCATGTATTTCCATCCCGGCGGCGCCGCCAACACCTTCTCGGCCGGGTGCCAGACCTTCCAGACCGGCAACTGGGAGACTTTCTGGACCAGCCTGGGGGATACTCAGAACACGTTCAGCTACGTGCTCCGCAACATGAGGTGAAGCGCGGGCGGCCGGACAGGCTCCCGGCCGCCTGCTCGTCGACGCTCAACCCGCCACCGCCGGACAGGGAAGCCCCGGCACGTCGACCCGGAACTCGAACAGGTCGCCGGCCTGCGGCTGGCCGGCCAGCTCGGCCGGAGTCAGCAGCTGGCGAGCGGTGGTGGCGTAGGCGGTGCGCAGGTCCTCGCCGCCGAAGGCGAGCTTGGTGATGTTGGCGACCGGGAAGCGTATTCGCCCGATGCGATCGCCGTCGGGCGAAAATCGCCAGGCTTCCCAGCCGGCATAGAGGCCGATCCAGACGCAGCCTTCGCTGTCGACGGTGGGGCCGTCGGGAAAGCCGTCCGCCGGGTCGATCCGGGCGAAGGGACGGGAGGCACCCAGGCTTCCGTCCCCGGCGACGTCGGCGGCGTCGATCGTCCCCGCGCGGGTGTCGACGAAATAGAGGATGCGGCCGTCGGGCGACAGAGCCGGGCCGTTGGTGATAGCGATCCCCTCGATACCGGTGCGGACGACCGCGCCCCTCTCGAAGCGGTAGAAGGCGCCGGTTTTCTCGGTCTCGCCATTGTCCATCGTTCCGAACCAGAGCCGCCCGGCCGGGTCGACGACGCCGTCGTTGAGCCGGTTGTGCGGACGCTCCGGCTCCATCTCGGCGATCAGGGTGAAGCCGCCCGACCTCTCGTCGAAATGGTGGAGCCCGCTCGTCAGCCCGGCGACGAAGCCGCCCCGCTGCGCCGGCAGGACGAAACCGACCTGCTCCGGCGCCTCCCAGCTGCGCCGGGCGCCCGAGGAGGGCTCGTAACGGTGGATAAGCCGGCGCTTGATGTCGGTGAACCACAAGGCGCCGTCGACCCAGACCGGCCCCTCGCCGAGCTCGGCGCCCACGTTCCAGACGCTCTTTGGTTCGCTCGCCGTCATCGTCCGAGGCTCGTGCCAGATTCGGGCGGAAGGTCAACCAGTTCGCGCGGAGGCTTCGAGCTCGCGAAGGCTTCGGCCCCTCGTCTCGCGGCCGGCCCAGGCGACGAGGGCGGCGGCGAGGCCCATCGGCGCCAGCAAACCCAGCGCGGCGCCGGCCAGGGTCGGGATCAGTCCGAGCAGGGCGAAGCCCTGGACGGCGACTCCGCCGAACTTGCTCGATCCGGCGACGAGGCCGGTGGCGCGGCCGCGTATGCCGAGCGGGTAATTCTCGGCGCTGTAGGGAAGGAGGACCGCGATCGTTCCGTTCGAGCCGACGATCAGCAGGGCGATGACGGCGACCA
>JAXDPG010000047.1:0-4253 GCA_034668485.1 Sphingomonadales bacterium | reverse complement strand
CCAGAAGCCTTCCTACGAGCTGGTGCTCGACAACGGCAACGTCACGCCGGGCGGCAACCTCATCCTCAACGCCAACTCGCTGACCGATCCGAGCCAGACGGCGAGCTTCGACGGCCACAAGGTCCATGACGGCACGCTCAGCATGTTCGGCGGCGCCGGCAACGACGTCCTGATCGGCGGCGACGGCGCCGACCTCCTCTTCGGCGGCCTCGGCCAGGACAGCCTGACCGGCGGCGCGGGCTCGGACACTTTCCAGTTCCGGGACCCGGCGCAATCGAGCGTCGCCAATCCGGACGCGATCCTCGACTTCCAGGCCGGCCTCGACAAGATCGACCTTCACCTCATCGATGCGGACACGGGCATGGCGGGCGACCAGGCGTTCCACTGGATCGGCTCGAACGCGTTCGGCGGCGCGGCCGGCGAGCTTCGGGCGTTCGAGAGCGGCGGCACCTGGTTCGTCGAAGGCGATACCGACGGCAACGGCTCGGCCGACTTCGCCATCGCCGTCACGACGCAGGGGGCGGCGGCGCTCGGACAGGCCGACTTCCTGCCCTAGCGCCCTCCCTGCTATGACCGCCGCGAACGATCGGAGGGCGGTGGCTTGGGGGAAGCCGCGGGAGCGGAGCAGGGCGCCGGCCAGTTCGCGACGGCGTTGCGGCTGACCGCCGCCGGCTGGCTCGGCTGCGCGGCGCTTCAGCTCCTCCTCTACCTCAGGCCCTCGCCTTATGGCGGACCTTTCCTGGTCGCCTGGAAGGCCTTCATCCTCCGGCCGCTGGCCTACGAGCTGCTCGCCGTCTGGCTGATCGCCCTGCCGTTCCTGCTCCTGTGGCTCCTCCTCTATTGGCGGCCGCTGCGCTCGCCAAACTGGCGGAAGGCGCATTGGGCCTTGATCGCGCTGATGGCCGCGAACCTGCTGATCACGGCCTTCGACCACGAGCTCTACCGCTTCCTCGGCTTACGCCTCGGCCCCAATTTCCTCGACGTCTATGCCGATCCGACGACCCTGGCGGACAGCCTGTTCCTCAACGTGCTGCGCGGCGACCGGGGCGGGCCGTTCCTGTCGCCGGTCCTGTGCGTAGCCGCACCCGGGCTCTATCTGTGGTCGTCGATCCGAATGGTTCGGCGCCCGACGAGGCCGGCGCGCTTCGGTCTGCGGAGCGCCGTCGCTCTTGTCGTCCTGCCCCTCGCCACCGGCCAGATCGCCTACTCGCTGGCCCATGCCAAGTTCCGCCTGTCGCGGCTGGAGCCGGCTTTGTTTGCCGCCGTTCACGATTTCGCCTTGAGCTATGACGACGACACCCCGCCTGGCGACCCGGCCGCTCTGGCCCTCGCCTGGCAGACCGAATGGCTGTCGGCCAGCACCGACAAGGGCTGGCGATTCCCCGACCGTAATTGGCCCTTCGTCCGGGTTCCGGCCCGTCCGTCCGCGCCGAAGCCCGAGGACCGCTGGAACGTTATCATGATCCAGCTGGAATCGGTGCGCGGGGTCGACACCGGTCATCTTCGCCCCGACCGCAGCCCCTCCCCCACGCCCTATCTGGACAGTCTTGCCGCCCGCCCGGACGCGGCAGTCTGGACTCGGGCGCTGAGCTTCGGCCCGCCCAGCATCAATGGCCGCTTCGCCCTGCAATGCTCGATCACCCCCTCGTCGCGCCGGTTCATCACCAGCCAGACGCGCGCCAACTTCTATTGCCTGTCCGACGCGCTGCGCCGCCAAGGCTATCACGCCGAGATGTTCAGCGCGGGCGACATCGACATGGACAACAGCACCGTCTGGATCCACCGAATGTACGACAAATTGTGGCGCTACCCGACGGAGGGCCAGCGCGACCGGCCGATCTTCCGCCACGCGGCGTCGCGGATCCGTGAGATGGGCCGGCGGGGCCCGTTCCTCGCCAGCCTCATTTCCGCCACCAACCATCATCCGTTCCGGTCGCCGGAGCCCGCGTTGGACATCGCCGGCGACGATCATGTGCGGCAGCGCATCCTCAACACCGAACGCTATACGGACGACGTCGTCCGCGAGCTGATCGAGTCGCTGCGCGCGGAGCCGTGGTTCGCCCACACGCTCGTCGTCATCAACAGCGACCACGGCTACAATCTCGGTGAGCATGGCGGCCTCACCGGCGCCTACAGTCTTTATCGCGAATCGGTCTGGACTCCGTTCCTGATCGTCGGCCCGAATCCGCGGCTGCCGGTGGGCCGGCACGACGATATCGTCACCCTGCTCGACGTCGCCCCCACGATCGCCGACCTGATCGGGCTGCGCGAGGCCAATCCCTGGCACGGCCACAGCCTGCTCGCGGTTCGTCCGGACCGTCCGGTCCGCTTCGGCTTCCGCGATGGGGTGATGGCCGAGGCGGGGGGGTGGAGCGCGGTCAGCGATCCCACCGACGGCCGGCCGCGCCTCTACGATGCGCGCACCGACTGGCTGCAGCGGCACGATCTCTCGGGCCGGTATCCGGCGCTGGCGCGTCGCCTCCTCGATCAGGCCGACCGCAAGCGCCGCTACAACGACTATCTGCTCCGTCATGGCCGCCTCTGGCCGGCGGATCCGCCGCGCTCGACAGGCGAATAGGCGCCGCCTAAGCTTCCCGCCATGCAGGCCACCGACACCGTCTTCGCCGGCTCGATCCCCGACCTCTACGACCGCTGCCTCGGACCGTTCCTGTTCGAGCCCTACGCCGCCGACCTCGCCGCCCGCGCGCGGATCCTGGAGCCGCGCCGCATCCTCGAGACGGCGGCCGGGACCGGCATCGTCAGCGCCGCGCTCGCCGCGGCGCTGCCCGAAGCGGAGATCGTCGCCACCGACCTCAACCCCGGCATGCTCCAAGTCGCCGCGGCAAAGCTCGATTCGGCCCGAGTCACCTTCGCCCCAGCCGATGCCCAATCGCTGCCATTCCCGGATGCCCGCTTCGACCTCGTCGTCTGCCAGTTCGGCGCCATGTTCTTCCCCGACCGGGTCGCCGCCTATCGCGAGGCGCGGCGCGTGCTGAAGCCGGGCGGCGCCTTCCTGTTCAACGTCTGGGACCGGCTCGACGCCAACCCCGCCTCGCAGACCATCGCCGACGCGGTCGCCGGCCTGTTTCCGGACGATCCGCCCGGCTTCCTCGGCCGGGTGCCGTTCGGCTATCACGACAAGGCGCGGGTCGAGGCGGACCTGCGCGCCGCCGGCTTCGCCGAGGTCGAGGCGGAGACGGTCGCCAAGCGCAGCCGCGGCGCGGCGCTCGACGTCGCGCCCGGCCTCTGCCAGGGCTCGCCGTTGCGCGCCGAGATCGAGGCGCGCGCTCCGGAACGGCTCGAAGAGGCGAGCGAAGCGGCCCTCGCCGCGCTGGTGGAACGGCACGGCGATCCCGTCGACGCCGCCATGTCCGCGCATGTCTTCACCGCTCGCGGCTGATGCTCGCGCTCCTTCTCGCAATTGCCGCGTCGAATGACGACGTCGCCGAGATTCGCGATCTGAGGGCGCAATCCAATGCCGCTATAGCGGGCCACCGCGCCGGCGACGTCCGCCGGCTCTTGACCGACGATTACACGGCGCTCCCCGGCTCTTCGGGCCGGCCCTTGTCGGCCGAGCTGACCGAGCAGCGCCTCGCCGCCGCCTTCGCCGATCCGACCTTCGTCACCTACGTCCGCATGCCGAAGCGGATCGCAGTCGCCGCTTCCGGCAAGCGCGCCGCGGAGAGCGGCACCTGGCTCGGCCGGTGGCGCAAGGAGGACGGCGAGATGCGCGTTACCGGCGTCTACCAGGCGACATGGGTGCCGAAGGACGGCGGCTGGAGGCTGCTCAACGAGAGCTTCGTCACCTTGCGCTGCACCGGCAGCCGATCCTGCCCGAAAGTGGATTGACCCGCCGACCGCTTGCACCAAGCTGAAAACCGGTTCAGCTTCGTTCCGGGAGGGATCATGGCGACGCTGGCCGGCAATGCCGACAAGGAGCCGCGCACCGAGCGCGGCCGCAAGACCCTGCGGCGGCTGATCGAGGCCGCCGCGGCCGAGTTCGGCGAGCGCGGCTTCCACGAGGCCGCGATCACCGGCATCACCCGCCGCGCCGGAGTCGCGCTCGGCACTTTCTACACCTATTTCGAGAGCAAGGAGGAAGTGTTCCGGGCTCTCGTCCTCGACATGAGCCGAGCCACCCGGGCTCATGTCGCCGAGGCGGTGAAGGGCGCTCCGGACCGGCTCGCCGCCGAGCGGATCGGGCTCGAGGCGTTCATCGCCTTCACCCGCCGGCATCCCGAGCTCTACCGGAT
>JAXDPG010000046.1:0-8689 GCA_034668485.1 Sphingomonadales bacterium | reverse complement strand
ATCGGGCTCAAGGAAAACGTCATCGTCGGCCGGCTGATCCCGGCGGGCACCGGCGCCGGCATGAACCGCATGCGGGTTGCAGCCTCCAGCCGCGACGCGGCGCTGCGCGCGCAGCACCGCAAGCTGCAGGAGTCGCTGATCGCGGCCAACACGGCGGCCGAAGAGCATGCGGCCGAGCTGGCCCAGGGTCCCGAAGCGGCGATCGGCGACGATCCGCTCGCGGCGGTGGCCCCGGAAGGCCATGGCACCGACGCGGATGCCGGCGAGTATCTGCAGAGCTAGTTCGTCGCCCCGGCGGAGGCCGGGGTCCTGGAGGGTGAAAGGCTCAGGTGCCTCTTACCCGCTGGGATCCCGGCCTTCGCCGGGATGACGGAACTGCCGATGAAGCTCGCTTTCACCCTGATCCTGGTGGCGCTGACGATCTTGCCGGCGGTGGCCGTCGCCGGGTACCGGTTCAGACGGGCGTTACGGAAGCGGGACGCCGGGAAGGACCGGGACTAGAAAGCCGACGCCGTCAGCCTCGTGTCGGCGTGGCGCCAGGCGTCCTCGAACTGGAGCCGGACGGCGCCTGCCCCGCTCTTGCCCTGGGCTGCCAGCGCTTCGGCCAGGCCGCGCAAGGCCCAGCCATTGCCGGGCTGCCGTTTCAAATCCTCGCGATAGACCGCTTCCGCCTCCCCCGCCCGGCCCGCGTCGAGCAGGGCCGCTCCAAGCAGGTGGCGGACAGGGAAGAATTCGTCCGAAGGTTCATTGTAGGCGAGGGCATCCTCCTTCGCGGCAGCCTCGCGCAACGGGGCGATGGCGGCGTCGCGCCGGCCTTCGGCGAGGGCGATCCGCGCCTTGGCCTTGAGCGCTCCGATCTCGTAGAGCGGCCTGGCGGGATTCTGGCCCTGCCTCGCCTCGTCCGGCACCGCCGCGATCGCCCGGTCCAGCTCCGCCAGCAGCGCCTTCGCCTCGGCGATCCGCCCCTTCGCCGCCAGCGCCGTCGCCTTGGCCTGAAGCCAGCCGATGGTGAGGCCGGCCAGCTTCGGGTTGGGGGCCGGCTCGGCGAGCATCTGGTCCCACAGGCCGAAGCGGACCATGCCGTCGTAAAGGTAGCCGATCGACCAGTCGAGGCCGGGCATGGCGAGCAGCATCTCGTCGGGCACCGCCGCGCGGGCGTTGCGGAGCGCCTCGATCGTCTCCGCCCGGCGGCCCTCCATCGCCGCCGCATAGGCCAGGAACTGGTAATTGTGGATGAGGTACATCGGATAATAATCGGGCGGCGCGGTGAGGCCGAGATAGGCGACGTCGGCCGCGGCGCCCTTGCGATTGGCTTCGGCCGCTTCCTCGTAGCGCCCGACCCGCTGGAAGATGTGGGCGGGCATGTGCTCGAGATGGCCGGCCGCCGGCATCATTCCGACCAGCGCCTCGGCCGACGGCGCGGCCCGCGCCGGATCGGTCGAGGCCTCGACGGCATGGATCCAGTAATGATTGGCCCCCGGATGCTTCGGGTCTCTCGCCAGCACCTTGCGGAGCGCGGCGAGGATGGCGGGCGTTCCCGGACCCGGCCTGCCGTCGGCGGTCCACAATTTCCAGGGATTGGTGTTCATCAGGCCCTCGGCGAGCATGGTCTGGACGTCCATGTCGTCGGGGAAGCGCCGGGCGACTCCTTCCATGGCGGTGACATAGGCCGCGAGCAGCGGCGCACTGTTCGACGGATCGAGCGGCTTCGGGCCGTCGAAGCGCTTCGCGAGGGCCGCGATCAGCGCCTGCTCGACCGGAGTCGCGGCGGCGGCATGGGCCTGCGCCTTGCCGAGCGCCTCCCAGCCGGCGCGGGCCCGCGCGTCCGCCATGACCGGCATGTTGTAATTGGGCCCGAGGGCGAGGGCGACGCCCCAAAAGCAGGACGCGCATTCGGGATCGAGCTCGGCCGCCTTCGCGAAGGAGCGGGTCGCCTCGTCATGGTTGAACGCCCAGAGGAAGCGCATGCCCTGGTCGAAATAGCTTTGGGCCTCCGCCGAGCGGGTGGCGACCTTGCGGTGGAAGGTGCCCAGGCCTTCGTAGAGCCGCGCCCCATTCGCCCAGTCGGCGACGCTGGCGCGCGGCGGTGGAGCGTGGGCGTCGTGCTGGGCGAAGGCGGGCGCGGCCAGCGCCAGCGCGGCGAAGGGAAGAAGACGGAAAAGGCTCATTTCGCTGCACCCCCGATTTGCGGCGAGGAGACGAAGCTACTCTTCGGCCGGGACCGGCTCAACCCTTGCGGTTGGCCTCCACCGCTGCAAGCGCTATCGCCGTCCGATGGACGCGACCGACCTCCGCATCGCGCTGTTCAGCGGCAATTACAATTATATCCGCGACGGCGCGAACCAGGCGCTCAACCGGCTGGTCGAATATCTGCTTCGGCAGGGCGCGGCGGTCAGGATCTACTCGCCCACGGTGGCGGATCCGGCCTTTCCGCCCAACGGGGAGGTGGTCCACATCCCCAGCCTTTCGATCCCGCGCCGCAAGGAGTACAAGTTCCCGATCATGCTGCCGCCGCGGGTGCGACGCGACATCCGCGCTTTCCGGCCCAACATCTTCCACGTCGCCAGCCCCGACGTACTTGGCCACCGCGCGGTCACGCTGGCGCACCGCCTCGACATCCCGGTCGTCGCTTCGGTCCACACCCGCTTCGAAACCTATTTCCGCTATTACGGCCTCGCCTTCCTGGAGCCGCTGATGGAGGCGATATTGCGCCGCTTCTACCGCCGCTGCGACGCCATCTTCGCGCCGTCCGATTCGATGGCGCAGCTGCTCCGCGACCAGCGGATGAGCTACAATGTCGGCATCTGGACGCGCGGCATCGACCGCGAGATCTTCAATCCGGACCGCCGCGACCTCGCCTGGCGGCGCGAGCTGGGCATGGCCGACGATGAGCCGGTGATCGGTTTCGTCGGCCGGCTGGTGATGGAGAAGGGCCTCGATGTCTTTGCCGAGACGATCGACCGCCTGGAGCGGCGGCAGGTGCGGCACAAGGTGCTGGTCGTCGGCGAGGGGCCGGCGCGGGACTGGCTGCAGCGCCGGCTTCCCGACGCCGTGTTCGCCGGCTTCCGGCAGGGCCCGGAGCTCGGCCGGGCGGTCGCCTCGATGGACGTGCTGTTCAACCCGTCGGTGACCGAGACCTTCGGCAACGTCACCTTGGAGGCGATGGCGGCCGCGCTGCCGGTGGTGGCGGCGATCGCCACGGGGAGCCAGAGCCTGGTCGACGACGGGGTGACCGGCCGGCTGGTGCGGGCGGGGGCGATCGACGGCTTCGCGGCGGCGCTCGAGGCTTATTGCCATGATCCGGAGAAACGCCGTGCGGCCGGCCGCGCCGGCTGCGAGGCCAGCCGCCGCTACGGCTGGGACGAGGTCAACCAGGCGCTGGTCGACGGCTATCTGAGGGTGATCCGGCAGCGCCAGGGCGGCGGCCGCCTCCCATCCGCGAGCCCGGTGCCGTGAGCGTCGCGCTCGCCCTCCTGCTCGCCGCAGCGCCGCCGCCGCCGCCGCTCTATCTGGGCGCCGACCTCTCCTACGTGAACGAGATGGAGGATTGCGGTGCGGTCTACCGCAAGCATGGGCGGCGTGCCGATCCATTCGCTCTGCTCAAGGCCGCCGGCGGCAATCTGGTTCGGGTGCGGATCTGGAACGACGCGAAATGGACCCGCTACAGCGACCTCGCCGACGTCAGCAAGACGATCCGGCGGGCGAAGGCGCAGGGCCTGCAGGTGCTGCTCGATTTCCATTATTCGGACGACTGGGCCGACGGCGACAAGCAGATCGCGCCGGCGGCCTGGGCCGGGAAAGGCACGGACGTCCAGGCGAAGATGCTCTACGATTACACGCGCGGGATCCTGGCGGCTCTCGACCGCGAGGGGCTGATGCCGGAGCTGGTCCAGATCGGCAACGAGACCAACCCGGAGCTGATGGGCGGGACCAAGGACAAGCCGATCGACTGGGCGCGCAACGCCGCCTTGCTCAACGCCGGCATCCGGGCAGTACGCGACGCCGGCCGGGCCGGGCGGATCTCGCCCCGGATCATGCTCCACATCGCCCAGCCGGAGAATGTCGAGCCGTGGTTCGAGGCCGCCACCCGCGCCGGAGTCACCGATTACGACCTCATCGGCATCAGCTATTACAAGAAATGGTCGAGCCGCTCGATCGCCCAGCTCGGCGAGACGATCGGCCGGGTCGAAGCGCGGTTCGGCAAGGACGCCCTGGTAGTCGAGACCGCCTATCCGTTCACCAACGAGGGCGCCGACGCGGCGCCAAACCTGCTCGGGCCGGACACCTTGATCCCGGGTTATCCGGCGACGCCGCAAGGGCAGCGGCGCTACCTGATCGACCTGACGCAGACCGTGGTCGACCATGGCGGCGTCGGCGTCGTCTATTGGGAGCCGGCCTGGATCTCGACCTCGTGCAGGACGCGCTGGGGGACCGGTTCGAACTGGGAGAATGCGGCGTGGTTCAGCCTCGATCGCCATGAGGCGCTGCCGGCGTTCGACTTCCTCGGGCGCAGGTACCGCGCTAGCAGGCGCTAGCGCCGGAACGCCGCCCCTGCCGGGCGGTTCTTCCGAATCGAGGAGGCAGGATGACCGACTTCGCCGCCGAGCGCGAGAGGATGGTCGAGCAGCAGATCGCCGGCCGCGGAATCGAGGGACGGCGGCTGCTCGACGCCTTCCGGGCGGTGCCGCGCGAAATGTTCCTGGCGGAGGAGCTGCGGCCATTCGCCTATGAGGACGGGCCACTTCCGATCGAGGCCGACCAGACCATCTCCCAGCCCTATATCGTCGCCTTGATGATCGAGGCGGCGGAAGTGGCGCCGGGCGACCGCGTGCTCGAGGTCGGCGCCGGCTCCGGCTATGCGGCGGCGGTGATGGCGCAGATCGCCGAGGAGGTGGTCGCGGTCGAGCGCCATCGCGAGCTGGTCGAGCTCGCCCGGGCGCGGATGGCTCGGCTCGGCTATGGCAATGTCCGGATCGTCGAGGGGGACGGCACCGGCGGCCTGCCCGACGAGGCGCCGTTCGAGGCCATCCTGTGTGCGGCCAGCGGCAGCCACGTTCCCGAGACGCTGCGGCTCCAGCTCGCCGTCGGCGGTATCCTGGTGATGCCGGTAGGCGAGCCCAACGCGGTTCAGAACCTCGTCAAGGTCACCCGCCGCGGCGAGGAGGATTTCGCGCAGGAGGACCTGGGGCCGGTGCGGTTCGTGCCGCTGATCGGCGCCCAGGGCTGGGCGGACTCCGCCCCGGCGAATCCGTCCCTGCCGGAGCTGATCGCCGCCGCGGCCGAGCCGTTGCCGGACCTCGACGATCCTGGATATGCGGCGATGTTCGACCGCTTCGCCGACGCGCGCGTGGTGCTGCTCGGCGAGGCCAGCCACGGCACGTCCGAATTCTACCGCGCGCGGGCGGCGATCACCCGGCGGCTGGTCGAGCGGCACGGCTTCACCATCGTCGCGGTCGAGGCCGACTGGCCGGACGCGGCCAGCATCGACCGCTTCGTGCGCCATCGCCCGAAGCGCGAGGGTGAGGAAGCCGCCTTCCAGCGCTTCCCGACCTGGATGTGGCGCAACACCGACGTCGAGGCGTTCGTGCGCTGGCTCAGGCGGCACAATGAAGGCCGCGCGTACGAGGCGATGACGGGTTTCTACGGCCTCGACCTCTACAATCTCGGCGCCTCGATCCGCGCCGTCGTCGACTTCCTCGACGAAGCCGATCCCGAGGCGGCCCGGGTCGCGCGCGAGCGCTATGGCTGCCTGCGTCCCTGGGCCCACGATCCAGCGGCTTATGGCCGGGTCGCGATCACCGAGGGCTATGGGCGCTGCGAGGCCGGGGTCGTCCAGATGCTGCGCGAGCTGATGATGCGGCGGATGGACTGCCTCAGCCCCGAATGCGACGAATGGCTCGACGCCGCCGCCAATGCCCGGCTGATCAAGAATGCCGAGCAATATTACCGAATCATGTATTACGGCTCGGCGGAGAGCTGGAACCTGCGCGACACGCACATGTTCGAGACGCTCTGCCAGCTGCTCGAGGCGAAGGGGCCCGAGGCGAAGGCGGTGGTCTGGGCGCATAACAGCCATATCGGCAACGCGGCGCACACCGAGATGGGGCAGGTGCGCGAGGAGCTCAACATCGGCCAGCTGGCCAAGGAAAGGTTCGGCGAGGCGGCGCGGCTGATCGGCTTCGGAACCCACGCCGGCACCGTCGCGGCCGCCACCGACTGGGACGAGCCGATGGAGGTGAAGGACGTGCGGCCCTCGCTCCCCGAAAGCTACGAGCGGCTGTGCCACGACAGCGGGGTCGCCCGCTTCCTGCTCGACCTGCGCCAGGGAATGAACCGGGAGGCCGTCGAGGCGCTGCTCGAGCCGAGGCTCGAGCGCTTCATCGGAGTCATCTACCGGCCGGAGACCGAACGCTGGAGCCATTATGCCGAGGCGGCGCTGCCCCACCAGTTCGACGCCTGGGTCTGGTTCGATGAGACCGGGGCGGTGCAGCCGCTGCCCGGGGCGGAGGAGGCGGGGGAGGACGAGACCTGGCCGTTCGGCCTCTAAAACCCTCTCCCGTCCTTCACGGGAGAGGGGTTTTCAGGGGCGCCTCCTTTCGCCAAGGCGTCCCTATGAAACCCGACCTCGCCATTCTCTACGAGCACCCGGCCTGGTTCGAACCCCTGTTCGAGGCGCTCGAGCGGCACGGCGTCGCCTATCAGGCGATCCGCCTCTCCGACCACGGCTTCGATCCCGCCTCGTCCCGCATCCCCGCGCCGGTGGTGCTGAGCCGGGTCGCCATGTCCAGCTTCCTCAGGGAAACCGAGCACGGCATCTTCTACGCCGAAGCCCTGCTCGCCCACTGGGCGGCGAACGGCGCCCGGGTGCTCAACGGCGCCGAGACGATCGCGGTCGATTCCTCCAAGGCGCGGCAGCTCTCGCTGATCGCGCGGCTCGGCTATGAGGTGCCGGAGACCCGGGTCGTTCACCGGCGCGAGGACCTTGCGGGAGCGGCGCGGACGATGCGGTGGCCGCTGCTGGCGAAGGCGAATGTCGGCGGCTCCGGCGCCGGGATCGTCCGCTACTCGAGCGAGCAGGAGCTGGCGGCCTCGGTCGCCGCCGGCACCGTCCCCGAGAGCGTCGACGGCGTCCTCCTCGTCCAGGATTACGTGCCGGCACGCGGCGGGGTGATCACCCGCGTGGAGACGCTGGGCGGCAAATACCTCTATGCGATCGAGGTGGAGAGCGGCGGCGACAATTTCGACCTCTGCCCCGCCGACGCCTGCCTGATCCGGCCGGGGCGCCCGGCGGTGCGGATGGCGGCGGTGGAGCCGCCGGCGGAGCTGGTCGAGGCGGCGGAGCGGATCGCGAAAGCGGCGGGTCTCGACGTCGGGGGAGTCGAATATCTGGTCGACGACCGCGACGGGACGGCGCGCTTCTACGACATCAACGCTTTGTCCAATTTCGTCGCGAAGCCGCTGGACGTGCTCGGCTGGGACCCGCACGACCGGCTCGTCGACTTCCTCAAGGCCGCCATAGCGGAGTGCAAATGATGCGGTTCGGTTACTGGATGCCGGTGTTCGGCGGCTGGCTGAGGAACGTCGAGGACGAGGGCATGGAGGCGAGCTGGGACTATGTCCGCCGCCTCACCCTGCGGAGCGAGGCGACGGGCTGGGACCTGAGCCTGATCGCCGAATTGAACCTCAACGACATCACGGGGGTGGGGGAGCCGGCGCTCGACGCCTGGTCGACCGCGGCGGCGCTGGCGGCGGTAACGGAGCGGATCGAGCTGATGGTGGCGGTGCGGCCGAATTTCCACCAGCCGGCCTTGTTCGCCAAGCAGGCCGCGAACATCGACAATATCAGCGGCGGCCGCCTCTCGCTCAACGTCGTCTCCTCCTGGTGGGCCGACGAGGCGACTCAATACGGTCTCGAGTTCGACCAGCATGACGACCGCTACGCCCGGACCCGCGAATGGCTGGACGTGGTTGGCGGCTTGTGGACGCAGAAACGCTTCAGTTACGAGGGCGAGCGCTATCGCCTGAAGGACGCGATCTGCGAGCCCAAGCCTGTCAGCAAGCCGCGGCCCACAATCTATGCCGGGGGCGAGAGCGAGTCGGCCAAGACGATGATCGCCGGGCAGTGCGACGCCTATGTGATGCACGGCGATCCGGTCGAGGCGGTTGCGCCGAAGATCGCCGACATGGCGGCCCGGCGGGAGCAGGCCGGAGGGCCGCCGATGCAATATGGCATGGCCGCCTATGCGATCGTCCGCGACAGCGAGGCGGAGGCGAAGCGGGAGCTCGAGCGGATCACCGCGATGCCCGCCCAGCCGCCCAGCGGGTTCGACAATTTCGACCAGTGGCTGTCGGGGACGCAGCTCGAGCGCGAGCTTAAGCTGCAGGAATATTCGGTGTCGAACCGCGGCCTGAGGCCCAATCTCGTCGGAACGCCCGAGCAGCTGCGCGAGCGGATCGAGGCCTATGAGGCGGCCGGGCTCGATTTGCTCCTCCTGCAGATGAGCCCGCAGGCCGAGGAGATGGATCGTTTCGCCGACCAGGTCGTCGCGCCGATGAAAGCTCGCTAGGTGTGAGCTTTCAGTAGGTTGTTCATCCGACCCGAACCGGGGAGACTGAGGTTGCGAAGCTTCAGATCCTCAGGAGAGTCGGATGAACATCCACAAGAATGCCCGTTTGACGCCGCATAGTC
>JAXDPG010000045.1:0-2593 GCA_034668485.1 Sphingomonadales bacterium | reverse complement strand
GAGGCGCGCCGCCACGCCCGCCGCGCCGCCTGCCGCCGCGCCTGAACCGTCGGGCGCTCCGGCCGACAGCGCCGATTCCAACAGCGCCAGATAATCCTTCTGGGTCACCTCGACGGCGCCGAGGCTTTTCAGATGCTCGGTCATGAATTGGCAGTCGAGCAAAGTGTAGCCGCCGACCTTCAGCCGCGCGACCAGCCAGGCCAGCGCGACCTTCGACGCATCGCGGCGCGCCGAGAACATGCTTTCGCCGAAAAAGGCGGCGCCGAGATTGACTCCGTAGAGGCCGCCGACGAGCGCGCCCTCGTGCCAGCATTCGACCGAATGGGCGTGGCCGCGCTCGTGGAGCAGGCGATAGCTTCGTTCGATGTCGGCGTTGATCCAGGTCTCCTCGCGCTCGGCGCAGCGTTCCACCACTTCGGCGAAGGCGGTATCGCAGGTCACCCGATACTCGCCTGAACGGATCGTCTTGCGAAGCGACCGGGACAGGCGGAAGCGCTCGAGCGGGAGGATCGCGCGCCGCCGCGGCTCCACCCAGAAGACCTCGTCGGCGTCGCGGCTGTCCGACATCGGGAAGACGCCGATCGCATAGGCGCGCAGCAGGAGGTCCGGATCGATCGCCGCCATCGCCGGGCAATCTAGCCGGGGCCGGCGCCCGACAGAAGCCGGGGATTGCGCCGGATCAGAGGATTTCGCGGACCTTGTCCTGCGGCCGGCAGAGACGC
The DNA here is from genome assembly GCA_034668485.1 of Sphingomonadales bacterium. Taxonomy (GTDB): domain Bacteria; phylum Pseudomonadota; class Alphaproteobacteria; order Sphingomonadales; family Sphingomonadaceae; genus Allosphingosinicella. The sequence goes on along the minus strand of JAXDPG010000045.1, from coordinate 1,871 downwards.
ACGCCTTTCCCGGTCTCGACGAGCGGGCGTTCGATCAGGGCGGGATTGGCGAGCATGGCGTCGAGCACGGTCTCGTCACCGGCCTCGGCGACGTCGGCCGCCCCTTCCTCCTTGCGCCTGAGCCCCTCGGCCGGCGACAGCCCGGCCCGCTCGTACAGCCGCCGCAGCTCGTCGCGCGACGGCGGCGTCTTCAGATATTCGATCACCGTCACGTCGGCGCCGCTGTCGCGGAGGATGTCGAGCGTCTTGCGCGACGTGCCGCAATTGGGATTGTGGTAGATGGTCGCTTTCATTCCGACTGCCCTTAGCCCGCGCGCTCGCGCTGCTTGACCTTGCGGACCTCGGCCAGCTGGCCTTTGAGGATGGCGAGCGCGTCCGCCTCATCCCGGCTCAACCCGTCCAGCTTCACATGGTCGATGAGAACCTCGAGCGCGTCGCCGATCCGGCCGAGTTGGCGGCCGTAGCTGCCGACCTCGTCGAGCACCTTCTGCTCGATGTCGGGCCGCGGCGTCTGGCCGAGATTGACGTTGACGAGGCCGAACTGGCCGCCCTGGTTCATGAAGGTCCAGGGATTGATAGCCTGCCAGAGCTTCTCGGGCGCGACGGAGAATTGGAATTTGCTGTCGGTCATTGTCGGGCCTCCCGCGCCAGCCATTCCTCCAGCCACTTGATCGTATAATCCCCCGCCAGGAAGTCGGGCTCGTTGACCAGCTTCTGGTGCAAGGGGATGGTGGTCTTCATGCCCTCGATGACGAACTCCTCGAGGGCGCGCCTCAGGCGCATGATGCAGCGCTCGCGGGTGGAGCCGTAGACGATCAGCTTGGCGATCATGCTGTCGTAATAAGGCGGCACCTTGTAGCCGACATAGAGGCCGCTATCGACGCGCACGTGCATCCCGCCCGGCGCGTGGAAGCCTTTGACGGTGCCGGGGGAGGGGGCGAACGTCTCGGGATCCTCGGCATTGATCCGGCATTCGATCGCGTGGCCCCGGAACTGGACCTGGTCCTGGGTGCAGGAGAGCGGCTCGCCCGCCGCGATTCGTATCTGTTCGCGGACGAGGTCGATGCCGGTGATGTACTCGGTCACCGGATGCTCCACCTGGAGCCGCGTGTTCATCTCTATGAAGAAGAACGCGCCATTCTCGTAGAGGAACTCGATCGTGCCGGCGCCGCGATAGCCCATGTCGGCCATCGCCTTGGCGACGATTCCGCCCATGCGGTCGCGCTCGTCGGGAGAGATGACCGGCGAGCCGGCCTCCTCGAGCACCTTCTGGTGGCGGCGCTGCAGCGAGCAGTCGCGCTCGCCGAGGTGGATGGCGTGGCCCTTGCCGTCGCCGAACACCTGGAATTCGATGTGCCTGGGGTCGCCCAGATATTTCTCGATATAGACGGTGTCGTCGCCGAAGGCGTTCTTCGCTTCGCTGCGCGCCTGGCTGATCTGACTCTCGAGCTCGTCCTGCGAGCGAACGATCTTCATCCCGCGCCCGCCGCCGCCGGACGCCGCTTTGACGATGAGCGGATATCCGGTTTCGGCCGCGACCGCCCGCGCTTCCTCGACGCCTTCGACCGGCCCGTCCGAGCCGGGAACGAGCGGCAGGCCGAGCTTGGCGGCGGTGCGCTTGGCCTCGACCTTGTCGCCCATCACCCGGATATGCTCGGGCTTCGGGCCGATCCAGATGATGTTGTGCAATTCGACGATCTCGGCGAAGCGAGCATTCTCCGACAGGAAGCCGTAGCCGGGTCACCGCCGGACGCTACGTCTCCATCGCGCTCGCTTGCGGGCTGGTTGGAATGCTCTTCGGCGGCTGGTGGTGCGATGCGCTCACGCGCTGGTTTGGGGCGAAGTGGGGGCGGCGTCTGCCCTTCCTCATT
>JAXDPG010000044.1:0-3927 GCA_034668485.1 Sphingomonadales bacterium | reverse complement strand
TCCGGCGACGGCGCTTCGGGCGCTCGGACCCGATCCGTGGCGGGCGGCCTATGTCCAGCCCTGCCGCCGGCCGACCGACGGCCGCTACGGCGAGAATCCGAACCGGCTCCAGCATTATTACCAATATCAGGTGATATTGAAGCCGAGCCCGCTTGATCTCCAGGCCCTCTATCTCGGCAGCCTCGCCGCCATCGGTATCGATTTCCTCAGGCACGACATCCGCTTCGTCGAGGACGATTGGGAATCGCCGACCCTCGGCGCCTGGGGCCTCGGCTGGGAAGTCTGGTGCGACGGCATGGAGGTCACCCAGTTCACCTACTTCCAGCAGGTCGGCGGCTACGATTGCAAGCCGGTCGCCGGCGAATTGACCTACGGCCTCGAGCGCCTCGCCATTTACGTCCAGGGCGTCGACAACGTCTACGATTTGGCCTTCAACGACGAGGGCGTCAGCTACGGTCAGGTCTTCCTCGAGAACGAGAAGCAGTTCAGCGCCTACAATTTCGAGCTGGCGAACACGGAAACGCTCTTCCGCTGGTTCCGCGACGCCGCCGAGGAGAATGCCCGCTGCATCCTCGCCAAGCTCCCGCTCCCCGCCTACGACCAGGCGATCAAGGCCAGCCACATCTTCAACCTGCTCCAGGCGAGGGGCGTCATCTCCGTCGCCGAACGCCAGGCCTATATCGGCCGGGTCCGCGACCTCGCCAAAGGCGCCTGCCAGGCCTGGATGGAAAGGAACGGGTGGGCGGCGTGAGAGAGGTTTCACCCAAAGCACCAAAGGACCAAAGAGCCCTGCGTGGCCCGGCGCGCAGCGCCCCTCAATCCCGGCCCACGAGAAAATATGGAGCGGCTTCGCCGCCCCGGCCCCTTTGGTCCTTTGGTCCTTTGGGTGAAATAAGGACTGCGGAGACGCGTGCAGGAGCAAGAGGCTAGATGCCCGACTTCCTCCTCGAGCTCCTCTCGGAAGAGATACCCGCCCGGATGCAAGGCAAGGCGCAGCAGGATCTTGCACGGCTTTTTTCAGAGCAGATCTCAAGCGCCGGCCTCGCCGCCGAGGCGATCGAGACCTATGCCACGCCGCGCCGCCTCGCCCTCATCGCCCGGGGCCTGCCGGCCGAGACCGAGGCCGTCCGCGAGGAGACCAAGGGGCCGCGCGCCTCCGCGCCGCCGCAGGCGCTCGAGGGCTTCCTGCGCAAGACCGGCCTGACCCGAGACCAGCTCGAGGAGCGCGACGGCGTCCTGTTCGCGGTCGTCGACAAGCCCGGCCGACTCACCTCCGCGGTGCTGGCCGAGGCGATCCCCGCGCTCTTCCGCGCCTTTCCCTGGCCCAAGTCAATGCGCTGGGGCACCGCATCGGCCTCGAGTGAAAGTCCGCGCTGGGTCAGGCCCTTGCAGGGCATTGTTGCCTTGCTGGGCGAAGAGATCGTCGAATTCGAGATCGCCGGAATCCGCTCCGGCGCCGCCACGATCGGCCACCGCTTCCACCATCCCGGCATCATCACGCTCGGCGGCGTCCAGGATTATCTCGAGAAGCTCCAGGCCTGCCACGTCCTCGTCGACCCCGCCGAGCGGGTTCGGCTCATCGCCGAAGGCGCCCGCGCGGCCGCCGCGGCCGCCGGCCTGACCCTGGTCGAGGACGAGGGCCTGCTCGCCGAAAATGCCGGCCTTACCGAATGGCCGGTGCCCCTGCTCGGCCGTTTCGACCCCGCCTTCCTCGAAGTCCCGCGCGAGGTGATCCAGCTGACCATGCGCACCAACCAGAAATATTTCGCCTGCACGGACATGGATGGGGCGCTGGCCCCGAACTTCGTCTGCACCGCCAACATCGAGGCGAGCGACGGCGGCGCCGCGGTCATCGCTGGCAACGAACGCGTCCTTTCCGCCCGCCTCGCCGACGCCAAATTCTTCTGGGAGCAGGACCTGCGGGTCCCGCTCGAAAAGCAGGCGGAAAAGCTTCGGGAAATCGTCTTCCACGAAAAGCTCGGCACCGTCGCCGATAAGGTGGGGCGGGTCGTCAGGCTGGCGAGATGGCTGGTCGAGGAAGGGATCGTCGGCGGAGACGGAATGAGCGTCGAGCGGCTCGCCGACCTGACCGAAACCGCCGCCCGCCTCGCCAAGGCCGACCTCGTCACCGGCCTGGTCGGCGAGTTCCCCGAGCTCCAGGGCGTGATCGGCGGCCACCTCGCCCTGTGCCAGGGCCACAGCCGCGTCATCTCCGACGCGATCCGCGACCATTACAAGCCGGTCGGGCAGGGCGACGAAGTGCCGACGGCGCCCGTGACGGTGGCGGTGAGCCTGGCGGACAAGCTGGATAGCCTGGCGGGGTTCTTTGCGGGTCAGGAGCAGCCGACTGGCTCAAAGGATCCATTCGCTCTGCGGAGGGCGATTCTTGGAGTGATCCGCCTTGTCCAAGACTCGTCGATCCGGTGTTCGTGGAGGAAGCTTTTCGCTGAGGCTTCGGAGGGCGTTTATCAGCCGTTGCTGATGGCAGCTTTGAGTGATCTCGGCGAAGAGGCGGAAACGCTCTCGGAGATTCGCTGGCCGAACCGACCCGATCAGGATGATTACGGCAGGACCCAAGAGGTCGTCTTCGCTTATTGCGTTGATGCGGAGAAGGTCAGCAACGCCGTCGAGGGCGCTCCGCTCGAACTGGCCGAGTTTCTGATCGATCGCCTCAAGGTCCAGCAACGCGAGGCCGGAGTCCGGCACGATTTGATCGACGCCGTCTTCGCCTTGGGCGGCGAGGACGATCTCGTCCGCCTGCTCGCGCGGGTGAAGGCGCTCCAGGCGTTCGTCGAGACGCCCGAGGGAGCCGACCTGCTCGCCGGTTACAAGCGCGCGGCGAATATCCTGAAGAAGGAGGGGTACGTCACTCCAGCGAAGGCTGGGGTCCATGCCGATTCAGCGACGGGCTCCCAGGCCGAATGGATGCCAGCCTCCGCTGGCATGACGGAACAAGAGGCGAACAAACCTCTTCCCTACGCCCCCGAAATAGAGGAAGCTGCCCTCATCGCGGCCCTCGATTCGGCCGAGCCTCGCGCGCGCGTCGCGGTCGAGGCCGAGGATTTCGGGGGGGCGATGGCGGCGCTGGCCAGCCTGCGCGCGCCTGTGGACGCATTTTTCGACAAGGTGACCGTCAATGATCCCGATCCCGCCAAGCGCGAAGCCCGGCTCGCCCTCCTCGCCCGGATGCGCGACGCGGTCCACCGAGTCGCGGATTTCTCGCGGATCGAGGGCTGATGGGGGAGTGCCCCCCCTGCGATTCCATGTGACTCTCGTGCCACTCGTGCCATTCGATGAGGTCTGAATTTTGAACAGGGGCGCCGAAACCACCCGCACCGTCTACCGCTTCGGCGGCGGGGTGACCGACGGCGAGGCCGGCAACAAGGCCCTGCTCGGCGGCAAGGGCGCCAACCTCGCCGAAATGGCCTCGATCGGCCTTCCCGTGCCGCCCGGCTTCACCCTCTCGACCGAGATGTGCGCGCGTTACTATGCGGAAGGCGAACGCTTCCCGGACAGCCTGCGCGCGGAAGTCGCCGAAGGCCTCGCGCATATCGAAGCGATCACCGGCAAGCACTTCGGCGACTCCGCCGACCCGCTCCTCGTCTCGGTCCGCTCCGGCGCCCGGGTCTCGATGCCGGGGATGATGGACACCGTCCTCAACCTCGGCCTCAACGACGAGACGGTCGAGGGCCTCGCCGCGATCTCCGGCGACGCCCGCTTCGCCTGGGACAGCTACCGCCGCTTCATCCAGATGTATTCGAACGTCGTCCTCGGCCTGAAGCACGATTTGTTCGAGGAAGCGCTCGAGATCGCCAAGGAGGACAAGGGCGTCCATCTCGACACCGAATTGGGGGCGGAGGACTGGCGCCGCCTTACCGTCCGCTACCGCGAGATCGTCGCCGAGGAGCGGGGTTCGCCCTTCCCCGA
>JAXDPG010000043.1:0-7779 GCA_034668485.1 Sphingomonadales bacterium | reverse complement strand
AAGGACGCGATCATCGAGAGCGCCTTCGCCAGCGGCTCCACCGTCGGCGGCTTCGCCTTCGCGATCGGCGTGCTCGCCGCCTGCCTGACCAGCTTCTACAGCTGGCGCCTCGTTTTCCTGACCTTCTTCGGGAAGGCCCGCTGGGCCGCCTCGGAGCATATCCAGCACGCGCTTCACGGCGACCGTCACGATCATCCCGACGCGGAGGATGCCGGCCACGATGCGCGTCCGCACGAGCCCTCGCCTCTCAAGGCTCCCGCGGGCACCGGCGGCTACCACCCGCACGAGAGCCCCTGGTCGATGCTGATACCGCTGGGCGTGCTTTCGCTCGGCGCGGTCTTCGCCGGCTTCGTCTTCCATGCGCCGTTCATCGGCGCCGAGGAGGGCGCGCGTTTCTGGGGCGGCAGCCTCGCCTTCGACGAGCATCTCGCCCATGCCATCCACCAGGTGCCGTTCTGGGTGAAGCTCGCCCCCGGCACGGTGATGATCCTCGGTTTCCTGATCGCGCTCCAGGCCTATGTCCGGCGGACGGACATACCGGCCCGCTTCACCGCGCAATGGGGCGTCCTCTACAATTTCCTCTACAACAAGTGGTTCTTCGACGAGATTTACGACCTGGTGTTCGTGCGCTCGGCCTTGTGGCTCGGGCGCCTCTTCTGGAAGAAGGGCGACGAGGGTACGATCGACCGCTTCGGGCCGGACGGCGCCGCCGCCGCGGTGCGGGTCGGCAACGTCCTCACCGCGCGGCTGCAGTCGGGCTATCTCTACACTTACGCTTTGGTGATGCTGCTGGGCCTCGCCGCCGCCGCCACCTGGGCGATGGCGCGATGAGGGGGGTGCCGCAGGGCAGGAGGGGGTCCGTCATCCCGGCGAAAGCCGGGACCCAAGAACTCCTGCACAGGCAGTCGCGCGCTCGCTCGTGTTCCTGGGTCCCGGCTTTCGCCGGGATGACGGGGGTGGCATGACCGGCCTCCTCTCCCTCCTCCTCGCCATCCCGATGGTCGGGGCGATCGCCTGCCTGTTCGTTTCCGCGAACGGCGCCCGCTGGATCGCGCTCCTCGCGACGCTGGCGGACCTCGCGCTCGGCATCCTGCTGTGGAGCGGCTACGATCCCGCCGGCGCGCAGTGGCAGTTCACCGAGTTCGTGCCGCTGTTCGGCCGCTTCGCCTGGGCGCTCGGCGTCGACGGCATCGCCGTCATGCTGATCATGCTCTCCGTCTTCCTGATGCCGATCTGCATCCTCGCCAGCTGGACGGCGATCGAACGGCGCGTGCCCGAATATATGGCCGCCTTCCTCGTCATGGAGACGATGATGCTCGGCGTCTTCATGGCGCAGGACATCTTCCTCTTCTACATCTTCTTCGAGGCCGGCCTGATCCCGATGTTCCTCATCATCGGCATCTGGGGCGGGGCCGAGCGCATCTACGCCAGCTACAAATTCTTCCTCTACACCCTGCTCGGCTCGGTGCTGATGCTGGTCGCGATGCTGTGGATGGTGAACTTCGCCGGCACCACCGCCATCCCCAGGCTGCTCGTCACCGATTTCCCGCCGCAGGCGCAGACCTGGTTGTGGCTCGCCTTCTTCGCCAGCTTCGCGGTCAAGATGCCGATGTGGCCGGTCCATACCTGGCTGCCCGACGCCCACGTCCAGGCACCCACCGCCGGTTCCGTGATCCTCGCCGGAGTGCTCCTGAAGCTGGGCGGCTACGGCTTCCTGCGCTTCTCGCTGCCGATGTTCCCCGAAGCCTCGGCGCAGCTGGTCTGGATCGTCTACGCGCTCAGCCTGATCGCCATCGTCTATACCTCGCTGGTCGCTTTGGTGCAGCGCGACATGAAGAAGCTGATCGCTTATTCGTCGGTCGCCCACATGGCCTTCGTCACCATCGGCATCTTCGCCTTCAACCGCCAGGGCCTCGAGGGCGCGATCATCGTCATGCTCAGCCATGGCCTCGTCTCGGGCGCGCTCTTCCTGTGCGTGGGCGTCGTCTACGATCGCCTGCACAGCCGCGAAATCGACCGCTATGGCGGCCTCGCCAACAACATGCCGGCTTACGCGCTGCTGTTCATGATCTTCACCATGGCCTCGGTCGGGCTTCCCGGCACGAGCGGCTTCGTCGGCGAGTTCCTCGCTCTGATCGGCGCCTATGAGGCGTCGAGCCTGGTGGCCTTCGTGGCGACCACCGGCATCATCCTCGGCGCGGCCTACATGTTGTGGCTCTACTGGCGGGTGGTCTACGGAACGAGCCGCAACGCCGACGCGGCGGCGATGCCGGACCTCACCAAAATCGAGTTCGTCTCGCTCGGAGCGATCGCCGCCGTGGTGCTCTGGATGGGCGTCTATCCGGAGAGCTTCCTGAGGCCGGTGCGCCGCGACGTCGGCTCGATCCTCGCCCGGGTCGAGCGCGCCAACCCGCCCGGCGACGCGCAGCTCAAGCGCGGGTCCAGGCCCGCTCAGGCGCACGAAGGGGAGGGGCATCGATGACCGCCTCGCTCCTCCTCACCCTGCCCGAGATCATCCTCTCCGTCGCCGCGATGGCGCTGATGATGGCGGCCGCCTGGATGGGCGACCGCAGCGCCCGGCTGCTGACCTGGATCGCGATCGCCGCTCTCGCCGGCGCGTCCTTCGCCGTGCCCGGCATCGCGGACTTGGGCGGCACCGCCTTCGACGGCCTGTACGCCGGCGACCGGTTCGCCGCTTTCTCGAAAATCCTCATCTATATCGCAACGGCGGTGTCCCTAGTGGCCGCCTCCGGCTGGTTCAGCCGCGACGGCGATTATCGCGCCGAATATCCGGTGCTTGTCCTGCTCTCCGCGGTCGGAATGGGGATGATGGTGTCAGCGGGCGACCTGCTCACCCTCTATGTCGGCCTCGAGCTGCAGAGCCTCGCCGCCTACGTCCTCGCCAGCTTCCAGCGGCGCGACGACCGCTCCGCCGAGGCGGGCCTTAAATATTTCGTGCTCGGAGCGCTCGCCAGCGGCATCCTGCTCTACGGCGTCTCTCTGCTCTACGGCTTCACCGGCTCGACCATGTTCGGAGAGATCCATTCGGCGCTCGGCCGCGACGGCGTCTCCACCGGCGAGCTGTTCGGGATCGTCTTCGTCCTGGCCGGGATCGCGTTCAAGGTCTCGGCGGTGCCGTTCCACATGTGGACCCCCGACGTCTACGAAGGCGCGCCGACGCCGGTCACCGCCTTCTTCGCCTCCGCGCCCAAGGTCGCGGCGATGGCCTTGCTCACCCGGGTCGCCGTCTCGGCGATGGGGCCGGCGACCTTCGAGTGGCGGCAGATCGTCATCTTCATGGCTTTGGCCTCGACCATCCTCGGCGGAGTCGCCGCGATCGGCCAGCCCAACATCAAGCGCCTGCTCGCCTACAGCTCGATCAACAATGTCGGCTTCGCCCTGATCGGCCTCGCCGCCGCGACCCGGGAAGGAGTCGCCTCGGTGCTCTTCTACATGGCGGTCTACGTCGTCATGACTTTGGGCTCGTTCCTGGTCGTCCTCAGGATGCGCGACGTCGAGGGCCGGCCGGTCGAGACCATCGCCAGCCTCTCGGGCCTGTCGACGACGCGGCCGTGGCTGGCGGCGGGCATGGCGATCTTCATGTTCAGCCTGGCCGGAGTGCCGCCGCTGTTCGGCTTCTGGCCGAAGTTCCTGGTCTTCGACGCGGCCGTGCGCGCCGACCTCACCTGGCTCGCGGCGGTCGGCATCGCCACGTCGGTGATCAGCGCCTTTTATTATCTGAAGATCGTCAAGACGATGTATTTCGACGATCCGGCTCCGGCCTATGCGCCCACGAGCGACGTTGTGCAGGCGGCTCTGATCGTGCTCGCCGCGCTCTTCGTCTCGCCGCTCGGCTATCTCGCCATCCCCTGGCTCGGCGCCGCCGCGGCCAACGCCGCCGCTTCGCTCTTCTGAGCCCCCGAGACCGGGCCGGCGAAGTGGGTATCGCCGGCCCGATCCCTACTGCAGGGATACACGCCAGGGAGGACGCACGGCCCCCCGCGGCATTCTCATCCTGCGCGCCGCCGCGGTCACCTCCTATGTCGGAAAAATACCTATGCTTGAACCGGCGCTGGGAAGAGGAGATACCTGAGGCAAGGTTCACGAGCTTTGGCGGGCCGATGTCTGGCCCCGCGTGAACGGGACGGAGCGGGGGAATGGAGGACAGGCGCGCCTACATCATCGACGACGAGAGGCTGCTCAGGAACCTGGTGCGGCAGGCCCTTGCCGATTGCTGTCGCCATATCGAAGAATATGATTCGGCCGAATCCTTCCTGGAAGGCCATGCCGCCCGTCCCGCCGGCTGCATCATCGTCGACATCGGCCTGCCCGGCATAAACGGGCTCGACCTGCTGGAGCTGATCGCGCGCCGGCGCGGCGCCTTCCCGGTCATCGTCGTCTCGGCGAATGCCGACGTCCCCCACGCGCTTCGCGCCGGCCGGCTCGGAGTCGTCGACTTCGTCGAGAAGCCGTTCCGGGTCGACCGGCTGATCGCCGCGGTGGAGACGGGCTTCGCTTTGCTCAACGAGCACAGGCTGTCGCGCACCCCCGCGCTCGAGACGCTCACTCGCCGCGAGAAGGAGGTATTGATCGCTTTCGCCGACGGCTCGCCCAACAAGGTCGTCGCCCATAAGCTCGGCCTCAGCGTCCGGACGGTCGAGCTGCATCGCGCCAACATGATGAAGAAGCTGGGCGTCAGGAGCCTCAGCCAGGCCCTGCTCATCGCCAAGGACGGCGGCTACGTCTGACTCGTTTGCACCCGCCACGCCGGGCGCTTATGCGATCCGCGGATGAGAATGGCAGCATGAATCGAAGCAGCGCGGTCCGCGTCGTCGCGGAGACCGGCTCGACCAACGACGACCTCGCCGATCTCGCCCGCGACGGCGCGCCCGAAGGGACGTGGCTGCGCGCCGGGCGCCAGGCCGGCGGCCGCGGCCGGCAGGGACGGGAATGGCATTCGCCTCCAGGCAACCTGCACGCCAGCACCCTCGTCCGCCTGCGCCCGGGCGATCCGCCGGCGCCGACCCTGGCGCTGGTCGCGGCGGTGGCGCTGCACGAGACCGCGTCGGCCTTCGCTCCGGGGGCGCCGATCGAGATCAAATGGCCGAACGACCTGATGGTGACCGGCGCCAAGCTGTCGGGCATCCTGCTCGAGCGGCTCGAGGACTCGGTCATCGTCGGCTTCGGAGTGAACCTCGCCGATCATCCCGACCAGACGGCGCGCCCGGCAACCAGCTTCGCCGCGGTGGGCGACGCGCCCGATCCCGGCCTGTTCCAGCAGGCGCTGGCGGAAAGCTTCACGCGCTGGCTGGAGCGCTGGCGGGACGAAGGCCTCCCGGCGGTCCGCGCCCGCTGGCTCGCCGCGGCCCATCCTCCGGGCACCGCACTTTCCACCCACACGGCGAGCGGAGCCTGGGTCGAAGGCCTGTTCGACGGCCTCGACGAGAGCGGCGCCCTCAGGCTTCGGCTGTCCGACGGCAGCGCCCAGGTGATCCACGCCGGCGACGTCTTCCTGATCTGAGACAGGCTTCCTCTCCCGAGAAGAGCGGGAGAGGGGTTTCGTCCGCACCTCTCGCTAATCGGCCTGCCCGCGGCTAGAGAGCCCCTTATGCTGCTCGCCGTCGATGCCGGGAACACCAACATCGTCTTCGCCCTGCTCGAGGAGGGCGTGATCCGTGCGCGGTGGCGGATCGCGACCGATCCGCGGCGCACCGCCGACCAATATGCGGTCTGGCTGCACCAGCTGATCGAGCTCGAGGGGCTGCCGCGCGACGTCGTCGATGCGGTCATCCTCGGCACGGTGGTGCCGCGCGCGACCCACAATCTCGAGGTGCTCGCTCAAAAATATTTCAAGGTTGAGCCGCTGATCGCGGGCCAGGCGGGCGCGGAATGGGGGATCGAGCTCGACGTCGCGGAGCCGAGAAGCGTCGGTGCCGACCGGGTCCTCAACGCGATCGCGGCCCATGCGCTGCACGAGGGCGACCTGATCGTCGTCGACTTCGGCACCGCCACCACCTTCGACCTGGTCGACTATAGCGGCGCCTATAAGGGCGGCATCATCGCGCCGGGGATCAACCTGTCGCTCGACGCCCTCGTGACCGCCGCCGCCAAGCTGCCGCGGATCGCCATCGAGGCCCCCGACGGCAACCTCTCGGTCATTGGCCGCACCACCGAGGACCAGATGCATATCGGCATCTACTGGGGCTATGTGGCGATGATGGAGGGGCTGGTGGCGCGGATGAAGGCGGAGGTGGGGCGGCCCGCCAAGGTCGTCGCGACCGGCGGGCTCGCCACCTTGTTCGACAGGCACACGACCATCTTCGACGAGATCGAGCCGGATTTGACGGTCCAGGGGCTGGGGTTGTTGTACGAACGGAGCATTTCTGCCTCCCCATCGTAGATGGGGAGGGGGACCACCGTAGGTGGTGGAGGGGTGATCGAACGGATCGTCTGAGCTAAGTCACCCCTCCACCAGCTTCGCTGGTCCCCCTCCCCACCGCTTCGCGGCAGGGAGGCAAATGAAGGAAACAAATGAAACCCGGCAAAGAACGGCTCTTCCTCGCGATCGGCGGCTCGGGCGAGATCGGCATGAACGTCAATCTCTACGGCTGCGACGGCAAGTGGATCATGGTCGATCTCGGAATGACCTTCGCCGATCCCGCCTATCCCGGAGTCGAGCTGGTCCTCCCGGACCTCAGCTTCATCGAGGAGAATCGCGACGACCTGCTCGGCGTGGTCCTGACCCACGGCCATGAGGACCATATCGGCGCCATCCCCTATCTCGCCACCGACCTCGGCGTGCCGCTCTACGCCACCCCGTTCACCGCCGGCCTGATCGCCGGCAAGCTCGAGGAGGAGGGGCTGACGAAGGAGGTCAAGGTCAACGTCGTCGATCTCGGCGGCGACTTCCGGCTCGGGCCGTTCGGCTTCCGCTACATCCCGCTCGCCCACTCGATCCCCGAGGGCAATGCGCTCCTGATCGACACGCCCTACGGCCGCATCTTCCACACCGGCGACTGGAAGCTGGACGATGCGCCGCAGCTCGGCGACCCCAGCACCGAGGCCGAATTGCGGGCGATCGGCGACGAGGGCGTGCTCGCCCTGGTCTGTGACTCGACCAACGTCTTCCAGGAGCTGGCCTCGGGCTCTGAGGCGACGGTGCGCGACGGCCTCGACCGGGTCGTCGGCGAGGCGGAGGGGAGGGTGCTGGTCACCACCTTCGCGTCCAACGCGGCGCGCCTCAAGACTCTCGGCCACGTCGCCGACGATACCGGCCGCCGGGTCTGCGTCGCCGGCCGCTCGCTCGACCGGATCCTGAGGGTCGCCAAGAGCGTTGGCTACCTCACCGACTTCCCCGAGACGATCGACTTCGACACGGCGATGAAGCTGCCGGCGCGGGACGTCATGATCATCGCGACCGGCGGCCAGGGCGAGAGCCGCGCCGCGCTGGCCCGGATCGCCTTCGGCCAGCACAAGTTGAGCGTCTCCGAAGGCGATCTCGTCGTCTTCTCCTCGAAGCAGATACCCGGCAACGAGGTCGCGATCGGACGGATTCAGAACGAGCTCGCGGCCCGCGGCGTGCGGATGATCACCGACCGCCAGGCGCACGTCCACGTCTCCGGCCACCCCGGACGGCCGGAGCTGGCCGCGATGTACAAGTGGATCAGGCCCGAGATCATCGTCCCGGTCCACGGCGAGATGCGCCACATGGCCGAGCTCGAGCGCTTCGCCCGCGAAAACGGCGTGCCCCGCGGGATCGTCCCGAAGAACGGCGATCTC
>JAXDPG010000042.1:0-2551 GCA_034668485.1 Sphingomonadales bacterium | reverse complement strand
TCACCCGCCGGGGCCCCAGCCTTCGCCGGGGCGACGGAAGTCAGCCGCAGTCGACCTTCGTGATCCGCCTGCGCGCGTCGAGATGGAGGTTCAGCCGGTCCTGGCGAAAATCCATCGTCACCATCGTGCCGGGCTTGATCCAGCGCAGAGTGCGCGCGCCGCTGAGGCGCAAAGCGTCGCCATCGAGCTTCTTGCTGCGCACCTTCCCGATCAACCCCTGGGCCTTCGACGCATCGCAGGACCCCGCACCGTGCACCGGCACCTCCTCGGCCTCCGCCGGCGGCACATTCGCGCATCCGGTCATCGTCATCAGCAGCGCTCCCGCCACCAGCCTCACTGGCCGACCTCCGTGTGGGTCATCGTCAGCTTGCCGCCCTTGACTCCGAAGGCCAGCCGTCCCTCGACGAGGTCGAGCGCGTCGCGGCCGAACTGGTCGAAGCGCCAGCCTTCGAGGATCGCCAGCCCCTCGCGCCGGCCGGCGGCGAGCAGCTCCAGCTCCTCGGTGCGCGCGATCAGGCGCGCCGCGACGTTGCTCTCGCGCGAGCGGATCTTGAGGAGGAGCTTCAGCAGATCGGCGACCAGCGCTCCTTCCTTGCCCAGGCCCGGCCCGCGATCCTCGCGCGCCGGCAGCTCCTCGGCCGGCATCGGCTCGGCGGCGGCCAGCGCCGTCATCAGCCGGGCGCCGATCTCATTTCCCGCCCAGGCCGGCGACAGGCCCCGCACCCGCGCCAGCGCGTCCTGGCTGGCGGGGGGATGGGCGGCGACGTCGGCGATCGTCTCGTCCTTCATGATCCGGCCGCGCGGCAGGTTCTTGCCCCGCGCCTCCTGCTCGCGCCAGGCGGCGAGCGCCTTGAGACGGCCGAGCACCTCGGGCTTGCGGCTCGAGATTCGGATCCGCTTCCACGACAAAGCGGGGTCGTTCTCGTAATTGGCCGGGTCGGCGAGCTTCTCCATCTCCTCGTCGAGCCACTCGCCGCGCCCGGTCCGCCGCAGCCTTTCGAGCATCTTGGGGAAGAGGGTGGCGAGATGGGTGACGTCGCCGATCGCATAGTCGATCTGCCGCCGGTCGAGCGGCCGCCGGCCCCAGTCGGTGAAGCGCGCGCCCTTGTCGAGGCTCTTGCCGACCAGGCTCTCGACCAGGTTCGAATAGCCGACCTGCTCGCCCAGCCCCAGCGCCATCGCCGCGATCTGGGTGTCGAACAGGGGATGCGGCGTCCGGCCGGTGATGTTGTAGATGATCTCGATGTCCTGGCTTCCGGCATGGAAGACCTTGAGCACTTCCTCATTGTCGACCAGCAGGTCGAGCAGGGGCGTCATGTCGAGCTCGTCCGCCTTGGGATCGATCGCCGCCGCCTCGTCGACGTCGCCGATCTGGATCAGGCACAGGTCCGGCCAGTAGGTGTTCTCGCGCATGAACTCGGTGTCGACCGCGACGAACGGGGATTTGGCCAAACGCTCGCAAAGGGACTTAAGCGACTCGGAATCGGTGATCAGCGGATGGATCTGCATTGCCGGGGCTCATAGCGGCGCCCTGACGGCTTGACAAAGCAAGGCTGCGTCGCGAAGCGCCGGGCCAACGAAAAAGTCATTCCGGCGAAGGCCGGAATCCACCTTCTTCCTCGCTTATGGAGCCCAAGAGCAGGTGGATCCCGGCTTTCGCCGGGATGACGGAGCAGGACGAATCATACCATGCACGCCTATCGCACCCATCATTGCGGCGAGCTTCGCGCCTCCCACGTCGGCGAGCGGGTGAAGCTTTCGGGGTGGATCCACCGCAAGCGGGACCATGGCGGTGTGCTGTTCGTCGACCTGCGCGACCATTTCGGCCTCACCCAGATCGTCGCCAAGGCGAACAGCGAGCCGCTGCGGGTGCTCGAGCACCTTCGGGCCGAGTCGGTGGTCACCATCGTCGGCGAGGTCGTGTCGCGCGGGGCCGAAGCCGCCAACCCGAACCTGCCGACCGGCGAGATCGAGGTCTCGGCCGAAGCGGTCACCGTCCAGTCTTCGGCCGAAGAGCTGCCGCTGCCGGTCGCCGGGGAGGCGGATTATCCGGAGGACATCCGCCTCCGCTACCGTTTCCTCGACCTTCGCCGCGACCGGCTCCACCGCAACATCGTGCTTCGCTCGCAGGTCATCTCCTCGATCCGCCGGCGCATGGTCGAGGCCGGCTTCACCGAGTTCCAGACCCCGATCCTCACCGCCTCGAGCCCGGAAGGCGCGCGCGACTATCTGGTCCCGAGCCGGGTCCATCCCGGCAAATTCTACGCGCTCCCGCAGGCGCCGCAGATGTTCAAGCAGCTGATCATGGTCGCCGGCTTCGACCGCTATTTCCAGATCGCGCCCTGCTTCCGCGACGAGGACGCCCGCGCCGACCGGAGTCCGGGCGAATTCTACCAGCTCGATTTCGAGATGAGCTACGTCACTCAGGATGACGTGTTCGAGGCGATCGAGCCCGTGCTCGCCGGCGTGTTCGAGGAATTCGCGAACGGCAAGTCGGTGACGCCCGCCGGCACCTTCCCGCGCATCCCGTTCCGGGAGGCGATGCTGAAAT
>JAXDPG010000041.1:0-3586 GCA_034668485.1 Sphingomonadales bacterium | reverse complement strand
AGCTTTACAAGGAGGAGAAGATCAACCCGGCCGCGGGCTGCCTTCCGATCCTGCTTCAGATCCCGGTGTTCTACGCGCTCTACAAGGTGCTCCTGGTCAGCGTGGAGATGCGCCACCAGCCGTTCGTGCTGTGGATCCGCGACCTTTCCGCGCCCGACCCGCTGACGCCGGTCAACCTGTTCGGCTATTTGCCCTTCACCCCGCCGCACTTCCTCGCGCTGGGCGTGCTGCCGATCCTGCTCGGAATCACCATGTGGCTCCAGTTCAAGCTCAATCCGCCCGCCACCGACCCGGTGCAGCGGCAGATGTTCGCGATCATGCCCTGGGTGCTGATGTTCGTGATGGCGCCGTTCGCGGCCGGGCTTCAGCTCTACTGGACGGTCAACAACATCCTCACCATCCTCCAGCAGAAGTGGCTCTACAGCCGCTATCCCGGCATGCGGCCCGCACCGGAAGCGACGTGAGCGAGGGCGCCGCGGAGCGGGAGGAGACCGCCCGCAAGCTGTTTTCGGGGCCGATCGCCTTCCTCAAGTCGGCGCCGGGGCTCAAGTTCCTGCCCGATCCCGGCGTGCCCGAGGTCGCGTTCGCGGGCCGCTCCAACGTCGGCAAGTCGTCGCTGCTCAACGCTCTGACCAACCGCAACGGCTTGGCACGCACCTCGAACACGCCGGGACGGACCCAGGAGCTGAACTTCTTCGACGTCGGCAGCCCGCTGCGTTTCCGACTCGTCGACATGCCGGGCTACGGCTTCGCCAAGGCGCCGAAGGAGGTGGTGAAGAAGTGGCGCCAGCTGGTGAACAGCTATTTGCGGGGCCGCCCGGCGCTGAAGCGAGCGCTCGTCCTCGTCGATGCCCGCCACGGCCTCAAGGAGATCGACCTCGAGGTGATGAAGATGCTCGACGACGCGGCGGTGAGCTACCACCTCGTCCTCACCAAGGCCGACAAGGTGAAGGCGTCCGAGCTGGCGGCGGTCGAGGCGGCGACGGCGGAGCAAGGGCGCAAGCATCCGGCGGCCCATCCCGAGATCATCGTCACCTCGGCCGAGAAGGGCATGGGGATCGAGCGGCTCAGGACGGCCGTGCTCGAGGCGGCGCTGTAGGGCCGGCGTTCCCCGCTAATAGCCCATCAGCGCCAGCACCTCGCGGCGGCTGCGTTCGTCCTCGCGGAACACGCCCATCATCCGGCTGGTGGTCATCATCACGCCGGGCGTGTGGACTCCGCGCGCGGTCATGCAGGCGTGGCTCGCCTCGATGACGACGGCGACGCCCTGGGGGCGCAGATGCTCGCAGATGCAGTCCGCGACCTGCGCGGTCAATCGTTCCTGCACCTGCAGCCGGCGGGCATAGCCGTGGAGGACGCGGGCGAGCTTGGAGATGCCGACGACCCGGTCCGCCGGAAGATAGGCGATCGACGCCTTGCCGATGATCGGAGCGAGATGGTGCTCGCAATGCGACTGGAAGGGTATGTCCTTCAAGAGCACGATCTCGTCATAGCCGCCGACCTCCTCGAAGGTGCGGCTGAGGTGCCGGGCCGGGTCCTCGCCATAGCCGCTTGCATATTCCTTCCAGGCGCGGGCGACCCGGGCGGGGGTGTCGAGCAGGCCCTCGCGGCCGGGATCGTCGCCGGCCCAGCGGATCAGGGTGCGGACCGCTTCGGCGACGTCGTCGGGCACCGCGACCTTGGGGGCGGGCCGGACGAGATCGCCGTCGGAATCGTGGGGTTCATTCATCGTTCGAGCTGCTCCGCCGCGGCGGGCGGTGGTGACCCCGACAGGATTCGAACCTGTGGCCCTCAGATTAGGAATCTGATGCTCTATCCTGCTGAGCTACGGGGCCGCGCCGCCTGCCGTCCGGTTAAGGCGCGGCGCGCGCCGGGTCAATTGCCGGTGCCCGGCTCCGCGACCGGGAATGGCAAAGGCGCAATCGGCACGCCTTCCTCGATCAGGCTCTCGGCCTCGGCCGCAGTGGCCCGGCCGTGGATGGCGCGCGCCTCGGCCTCGCCGAGATGGATCGCCCGGGCTTCGTCCGCGAACCGCTCGCCCACCCCCTCGCTCCCCTCGAGCAGCCGCTTCTGGGCCGTCGCCGCGGCCGCGAGCAGCGCCTTCACCTGCTGCGGCGACGGCGTCCGATTGCCCTTGGCCGCGACGACAGGAGCCATCGGCGCCTTGGCAACCCCGGTCGACCCGCAGATCGGGCAGGCGACGAGCCCACGGCCCCGCTGCGCCTCATAATCCTCCGACGATCCGAACCAGGCCTCGAAGACATGGCCCCGCGCTTCGCAGCGGAGATCGAATATGATCATCTAGACCCGCTCCGGCGGCGGGATCGGGCGGCGGTGGGCGAGCGCCGGCAGCCGGGCTCGGACCCTCTCAATTTCGCCGAGATCGAGGTCGACGAAACCGATTCCGGTCCCCTCCCCCATGTCGAGCAGGACCTCCCCCCAGGGGCCGACGACGAGGCTGTGGCCGAACGTCTCGCGGCCGTCCTCGTGCCGCCCGGACTGGGCCGCGGCGACGACGAACACGCCCGCCTCGATCGCCCGCGCCCGCAACAGCACATGCCAGTGCGCCCGCCCCGTCGGCACCGTGAAAGCCGCCGGAATCGCAAGCACTTGCGCCCCCGCATCGGTGAGCGCCCGGTAGAGGTCGGGGAAGCGCAGATCGTAGCAGATCGAGAGGCCGAGCCGGCCGGCCGGCGAGTCGGCGACGACGGCGCGCGCGCCCGGAGCGTAGAGGGCGGATTCGCGCCAGCTCTCGCCGGTGGCGAGATCGACGTCGAACAGGTGGATCTTGTCGTAGAAAGTGGAGATTTCGCCGTTTCTCGCGATCAGATAGCTGCGATTGTGCAGCTTTGTGGCGGCTTCGCCGCGATTTTCGCCGCGAATGGCGAGCGAGCCGAGCTGGACCCAGATCCCGGCCCGCGCCGCCGCCGAGCGGACCGCGGCGAGCACCGGATCCTCGGCCTCGACCCGAAGCTGCGCCGCCGCCCGCGCCCGGTCGCGATCGAGCAAGCCCGACATTTCCGGAGTGAACAGGATCGCCGCCCCGCCCGCGGCCGCCGCCTCCACCGCCGCGACCAGCGCGCGGGCGTTGGCGGCCGGATCGATGCCGGTATTGGCCTGGTAGAGGGCGATGCGGGCCATGAGCGGAGGTGGGGCGGCGGCGGCGGCGATGTCAAGCGGGACCGGGGCGGCCGACGGTCCGAGTCGTGGGGCCGGCCAATCCAAATAAAATATCTGTATTTCGATTAAGTTTTGAAGATCAACCTAGTAACGGGCCCGGTCCCGGCAAGTTTGACTCGCCCGCTTTTTCGTGCCTTTCTTGGCGGGCATCAAGGAGGGCCGAGATGCGGTCACGTGGACATCGCGCCGGCTTGCTGCTGGCCACCTCCGCCCTTGCGTGGGCGGGCGCCGCCAATGCCGGCGAGACCGTCACCTATACTTACGACGCGCTCGGCCGTCTGGTCGCGACGTCGAGCAGCGGCACGGTCAACAACGGAGTCGCCTCCGCGCTCGGTTACGATCCGGCCGGCAACCGCTCGAGCTATGCGGTGACCGGCGCAGCCGGCCCGCCGCCGCCCGCACCGCC
>JAXDPG010000040.1:0-6051 GCA_034668485.1 Sphingomonadales bacterium | reverse complement strand
TCCGCCGACGAACGGTGGCAGTGGATCAGAACGTGCCAGCCGTCCTCGGCCAGCGCCCGGCTCAAAGCCGCGCCGATCCGCTTCGCTCCGCCGGTGACGATCGCCGTCCGCGGTCCCTCGAACTCGCTGGCCATGGCGCCGGATAGGATGGACGGCCGGAGGCGGCAAGGCTTGCCGCCGCGCGCAAGCCCCGCCAGAGTCGAGCGCCATGCCCGCGCCCTCGCCCCCCGATGACCTCAGCGGCCTTTCGCTCGCCGAGATCGCGCGGCTGGCGGAGGAGAAGAAGCTGCCCCCGGTCGACAAGTGGAACCCGACCCATTGCGGGGACAGCGAGATGCGCATCGCCCGCGACGGCACCTGGTTCCACCAGGGCAGCCCGATCGGGCGGCCGGCGATGGTGCGGCTGTTCTCGACCATCCTCAGGCGCGAGAGCGACGGCCGCTTCGTGCTGGTGACTCCGGTCGAGAAGCTCGACATCGAGGTCGAGGACGCGCCGTTCGTCGCGGTCGAGCTCAAGGCCGAGGGGCAAAGCGAGGCGATGTCGCTGGCCTTCCGGCTCAACACCGGCGAACTCGTCGTCGCCGGTCCGGGCCACCGGCTGCGCTTCGAGGCCGGCCGGGACGGCCCGCATCCCTATCTCGAAGTCCGCGCCGGGCTCGAGGCGCTGATCGCTCGCCCGGTCTATTACGAGCTCGCCGAGCTCGCCTTGGCCGGCGGCGACCCGCCGGGCCTGTGGAGCGGCGGCGCCTTCTTCCCGATGGAGCCGGCGCGATGAGCCTCGCCGCCCGGTTGCGCGAGGCGCTCGAACGCGGTCGCCAGCGCCGCCCCATCCTGCTCGAGGGCGACGTGCTCGAGGGCGCCGAAAGCGATCTCATGCCGGCGGCGGTGCTGGTCGCGGTGGTCGACCGTCCTTCGCCCACAATCATCCTCACCGAGCGGCCCAAGACGATGCGCAAGCATCCCGGCCAGATCAGCTTCCCCGGCGGCCGCATCGATCCCGGCGACGACGGCCCGGTCGCGGCCGCGCTCAGGGAAGCGGAAGAGGAGATCGCGCTCCCGCGCACCGCCGTTCAGCTGGTGGGAATGGCGGACGTCTACCGGACGATCACCGGCTTCCAGGTCACCCCCGTGGTCGGAGTCGTTCCGCCCGATCTGCCGCTCAGGCCGCAGCCCGGCGAGGTCGCGGCGATGTTCGAGGCGCCGCTCGACTATCTGCTCGACCCCCGCCACCAGATCGTCCGCAAAGTGGAGTGGCAGGGCCGCGAGCGCTGTTATTACGAGATCGAATGGGAAGGCCGGCGGATCTGGGGCGCGACCGCCGCGATGATCGTCAACCTCTCGCGGCGGCTGGAGCTGACGGAATGAAGCTGCCCAAGGCCCACTGGCAGCAGCGCGAGGGCATGAAGCTCCTGCTTGCCGCGCTCGACGCCAGGGGCGGGGCCACGCGCTATGTCGGCGGCTGCGTGCGCGACACCTTGCTCGGACTTCCGGTCAGCGACGTCGACCTCGCCACGCGGCTCACGCCTCAGGACGTGATGGACCGCCTCGCCCAGGCGCGGATCAAGGCGGTGCCGACCGGGATCGCCCACGGCACCGTTACCGCCGTGGTGGCCGGCAAGCCGGTCGAGGTGACGACTCTGCGTCGCGACGTCGCCACCGACGGCCGCCGAGCGACGATCGCCTATACCGACGACTGGCGCGAGGACGCGGCTCGGCGCGACTTCACGATCAACGCCCTGTCGGCCGATCCCGCGACGCTTGCGGTGCACGATTATTTCGGCGGCGGCGGCGACCTTGCGGCGCGCCGGGTCCGCTTCATCGGGGATCCGCTCACCCGAATCGCCGAGGATCATCTGCGGATCCTGCGCTTCTTCCGTTTCTTCGCCCGGTTCGGCGAGGGCGAAGCCGATGCGGAGGGCCTCGCCGCCTGCGCCGCGCGCGCCAACGACCTGATGGCCCTGTCGCGAGAGCGCATCGCCGACGAGCTCACCAAGTTGCTCGCCTTGCCGGCGCCGGTCGAAGCGGTCAGGCTGATGGTCGGTCGGGGCATATTGATGCCCGTGCTCCCCGAAATCCGGGCCGAAGGAGTCGAGCGGCTGGATCGCCTCGTCCGGCGCGAGACTCAGGCGGGCGTCGCGCCCCACCCGCTGCGTCGCCTCGCCGCCCTGCTCCCGCCCGATCCGGAGCTGGCGGCGGCGGTGGCGGCCCGGCTGCGCTTGTCGAACCGCGCCGCCAGGAGGCTGACCGCCGACGCCGACGGCGGCCCGAACGACTCGCGGGTCCCGCAGGTGCTCGCTTACAGGATCGGCGCCGACGAGGCGGTCGACCGGATCCTGCTCGGCGACGGCGATTGCGAAGGGGCGGCCGCGCTGGCCGAATGGCAGCGGCCGCGGCTTCGGATCGGCGGCGGCGACCTCATCGCCATGGGCCTGGCCGCCGGCCCGGCGGTGGCGCGCACGCTTCAGGCGATCGAACGGGAATGGACCGAGACGGGATTCCCGCCCGAGGCCGCGGCGCAGCGGGCCATCGCCCGCCGCCACGTCGATCAGGCGCTGCGCGAGCGCCAATAAGCGAAGGCGGCCTCGCCCTCGAGCGGGCGTGCGAAATGGAAGCCCTGGCCGTGCGAGCAGCCCATCTCGGCCAGCGCCTGGGCTAGATCCGGAGCGTCGATCCCCTCCGCGGTGGCGGTCATTCCGAGCGCGCTTGCGAGCGACAATATCGCCCGCACGATCGCGACCGAATCGGCATCGCGGAGCATGCCCGCGACGAAGCTGCGGTCGATCTTGAGCACGTCGATGGGAAGTCGCTGAAGATAAGCGAGCGAGGTATAGCCCGTCCCGAAATCGTCCATCGCGACGCTCACCCCGAGCGCCTTGAGGCCGTCGAGGACGGTGGTGGCGCGGCGCGGATCCTGGACGATGGCGCTTTCGGTCAGTTCCAGGGTCAGCCGCCCGCCGGCGAGGCCGTGGCGGCCCAGGGCCGAGGCGACGAAGCCGACGAGGTCGTCGCGGGCCAGCTGCAGGGCGGAGAGATTGACGCTGACCGAGAAGGGCAGCGGCGCGCCGTGGGCGGCGTCCCAGCCGGCCAGAGTGGCGAGCGCCGTCTCGAGCGCCCATTGGCCGAGCGGGACGATCAGCCCCGATTCCTCGGCGACCGGGATGAACTCGGCCGGCGAGATCGCGCCGCGGCGGGGATGATTCCAGCGGGCGAGCGCTTCGAAGCCGGCCACCTCGCCCGAGCGCAGGTCGATCAGCGGCTGGTAGGCGAGGGTGAGGCCGCCCGCCTCGATCGACCGCCGAAGCTCGGTCTCGATGCTGAACCGCCGCCGCGCCGCGCGTGCCTGGTTGGGCTCGTAGATCTGGATCTCGCCGCTGGCCTTGGACCGTTTGAGGGCGAACTGGGCGTTGCGCAGCACCTCCTCGGCAAGGGCTTCGCTTCCGCTCAGCAGAGCGCAGCCGAGCGCGCAGTCGACTCGGATCTCGAGCTCGGAAAGGCGGAAGGGCGCCGCCAGCTCCGCCTCGATCCGCGCCGCCGCCTGCAGCGCCTCCTCGAGGCCCCGATCCAGGCGCATGAGGATTCCGAACTCGTCGCCGCCGGTCCGGGCGAGAACGTCGCCGCCCCTCAATGCCGAATAGAGCCGGCGGGCGAAGGTGATCAGCAATTCGTCCCCGGCGATCGAGCCCACGCATTCGTTGACCCGGCTGAAGCGGCGCATGTCGACGACGAGCACGGCATGGCTTCCCGGCTGGAAGCCGGGCGCTTCCAGCACCGCCTCGACCTGCTCGTTGAACGCCGTGCGGTTGGGGAGGCCCGTGAGGCTGTCGCGAAGCATCTCGGCGCGCAGGCTCTTTTCGGTCTCGACCTGGGCGGTGCGATCGTTGAGGCAGACGAGGCAGCGGCTGCCGAGCGCCGCGACCCGCGTCAGCCGGGCGATGCGGACCTCGAAATGGCGGCCGCCGACCGGCCTCCCGTCGGTGCCGTCGAACTGGCGGTTGCGCTCGCCGCCGCGAAGGAAGGCGGCGACCGCCGGGCCGATCCGGCTCTCGTTGAGGAAAGCGAGGGCGTCGAGCGCGATTCCCGAGGCCGCGTCCTCGCCGCCGAGGAGGGCACGGAACCGATCGTTGGCAAGGTCGATGACGGG
The DNA here is from genome assembly GCA_034668485.1 of Sphingomonadales bacterium. Classification (GTDB taxonomy): domain Bacteria; phylum Pseudomonadota; class Alphaproteobacteria; order Sphingomonadales; family Sphingomonadaceae; genus Allosphingosinicella. Next base: position 1,910 of record JAXDPG010000040.1, on the reverse strand, counting down.
GCGGCGATCTTCGGCCTCGGCAACGACAAAGGCCGGGATCGGGAGGGCGTCGAGATAGTCCTGCCGCGCCTCGGCGAATTCACGCTCCGCGTCGCTGAGGGCTGCGCGCGCGCGGCCGGGGGCGGCGCGGCGTCCGCCGGACGGGCGCTTGGGTGCGCGGGACGCTGCGGCCACCATATCCACCCAACCCTAGGCGCGAATGGTTAATTCTTTCTCCACGCGCCGGGACACGCCCCCGCCGCGAGGGACCATTTCGGACCAAATTCGCCTATCCCTGCGGTTAGTCCGGTATTGACTCGCGAAGGTCGGAGTTCTCTTCTGCCCGTATCGCGCGCGGTACCTTCAAGTCGTTTTGAGGAGGACTGCAAGATGAAGAAAAGAATCAGCTGGCGCGCCGCCGGGCTCGGCTTGGTAATGATGACCGGCACCGTCGTCATACCGACTCCTGCTTCGGCGACGATCGAAGAATATCGGGAATGCCTCCACAATTGCTATATCGCCTATTACGTCGAGACGTATCAGCCGGGCTTCTATCAGATGTGCGCCTACGACTGCCGGCAATACGACAATTAGACTCGACCGCCTGCCGCCTCTCCCGCCGGCGGCGGGAGAGGCCCGGGATCAGGAGAAGCGATTGTTCCTCGGGAAGCCGTTGGGCGGCATCCTTCCGGCGGCGCCGCGGGCGGTGCGCCACGGGTTGAGGTCGGTCTCGGTCCGGGTCCGGCCGCTCTCGCCCCCCATCTCCCAGCTGAGCCCCTGGTCGAAGCGGAAGGTGGTGGCGTCGGAGAGGCCGCCGTCGCGGTAGCGCTGGAGCTGGACGCCCTGGCCGCGGCCCATTTCGGGAAGCTCCTGCAGCGGGTAGACGACCATCTTCCGATTCTCGCCGATCGCTCCGACATAGTCCTGGCCTTCGCCGATGGGACGCACGACCCTGAGCTTCGCCCCCGGCCGAAGGTTGACGATCTGCTTGCCCTTGCGGGTCTCGGCGATCGCGCCGGCGGTCGAGGTGACGAAGCCGCGGCCGTCGGTGGTCGCCAGCAACAGCTTCTCGGCGATCCCGGCGCGCAGCAGCGCGACCACATTCCCCTCGCCCTCGATGTCGGCCATCAGCTTGACCGGCTCGCCGAAGCCGCGCCCGCCGGGCAGCCGGTCCGCCGCCAGGGTGTAGAAGCGTCCGTCGGCGGCGGCGAGGAGCAGCTTGTCGGTGGTATGGGCATGGAAGAGGAAGCGGCCGCCGTCGCCCTCCTTGAACTTCAGCGCCTCCGCCTCGGCCGGATCGACATGGCCCTTCATCGCCCGGATCCAGCCGCGCTGCGACATGATCACGGTGATCGGCTCGCGCTCGATCATCGCCTCCAACGGGATCTCCCGCGCCGGCGCCGCCTCCTCGATCAGGGTGCGGCGGCGGCCCAGCTCGGTCGCCTGGCCGTAGCGGTCGCGCAAGGCGGTCAGGTCCTTCACCAGCCGCTTGCGCTGCAGCTTCGGGTCGTTGACCAGCGCTTCGAGCTCTTCCCGCTCGGCGATCAGTTGATCCCGCTCCCCCCTGAGCTGCATCTCCTCGAGCCTGCGCAGCGAGCGCAATCGCATGTTGAGGATGGCTTCGGCCTGGCGGTCGGTGAGCGCGAACTCGGCGATCATCACCGGCTTGGGCTCGTCTTCCCTGCGGATGATCTCGATCACCCGGTCGAGGTTGAGGAAGGCGACGATATAGCCTTCGAGCAGCTCGAGCCGGTCGTCGATCTTGCCGATCCGGTATTGCGACCGCCGCATCAGGACGCTGAACTGATGCGCCACCCACGCCGAGAGGACCTCCTTGAGGCCCATAACCCGGGGGGTCACGTCGGCGTCGAGCACGATCATGTTCAAGGGCACCCGCACCTCGAGAACGGTGAGCCGGAACAGGCTCTCCT
>JAXDPG010000039.1:0-2904 GCA_034668485.1 Sphingomonadales bacterium | reverse complement strand
GCGTCCTGTTCCGGATGCCGGTATCGGGCGCGAGCGGCACGGTCTCAGAGCCCTGATCCGGCGCCGCAGGCGGAGCAGGCCGGATCCTTGACGATTCGGACGCTGCGCATCGCCGGGGCGAGGCCGTCGAAGATGTGGACCTTGCCGGCCGCCTCGCCGCCGAAGCCGACGATCTGGCGGATCGCCTCCAGCGCCGCCCAGCTGCCCGCCATCCCCGCCGCCGCGCCGAGCACGCCCAGTTCGGCGCAGCTGTCGCAATCCTCGGCGTCGAACGCGTCGCCGACGAAGCAGCGGTAGCAGGGCTTGTCCGGCTCCCAGCCGCGCCAGGTGCCGATTTGGACCTGGAACTGGCCGATCGCCGCCGAGACGAGCGGGATGCGGGCCGCCGTGCACGTGTCCGAGACGATCAGGCGCGTGGCGAAATTGTCGCTGCCGTCGATGACGACTCCGGCGCCCGCCAGCAGCGCGCCGGCATTGGCGGCGGTCAGCCGTTCCGGCGTCTCCCTGAAGCGGACATCCGGGTTGAGGCGCTTCGCCGCCTCCCGAGCGACCTCGACCTTCGGCCGACCGAGATCCGCAGTGCCGAACAGGATCTGGCGCTGAAGATTGTCGAGCGAGACCTGATCGTCGTCGATCACCCGAAGCCGGCCGACCCCCGCCGCGGCGAGATACTGGAGGGCGGGACAACCGATCCCTCCCGCGCCGACCAGCACGACCGCGGCGCCGAGCAGCTTGCGCTGGCCTTCGCCGCCTATTTCCCGAAGGACGATGTGGCGGGCGTAGCGGTCGAGCTGGTCGTCGCGCAGCGTCACCGCCCGGTCGAGCCGAAGCCGCCGGCGCCGCGCGTCGTCGCGTCCAGATCGTCCACTTCGCGGAACGCCGCCCGCTGCACCGGCGCCGGCACCAGCTGGGCGATGCGCTCGCCGCGGCGAATCTCGAACGGCTCCGCGCCGAGATTGGCGAGGATCACCTTGACCTCGCCGCGATAGTCGCTGTCGATCGTGCCGGGCGTGTTGAGGCAGGTGATGCCGTGCCTGAGGGCGAGACCGGAGCGCGGCCGGACCTGGACCTCGAATCCGGGCGGGATGGCGACGGCGAAGCCCGTGGCCACCGCCTGGCGTGCGCCCGGCGCCAGCGTCAGATCCTCGGCCGCGACGACGTCGAGGCCGGCGGCGCCCGGCGTCGCGTAGGAGGGCAGGGGAAGGCCCGCGCCGTGAACCAGCCGCTTGAGGGCGATCTCGATCTCAGGCGAGGGCATCGGCGATCCTTTCGGCGAGGCGGCGGGCGACCTCGTCCTTGGGCGCCTCGTCCCAGGATTCGACGCCGGCGGCGGTGATCAGGTGGACGCGATTGCGGTCGCCGCCCATCACCGCGCCCGAGACGTCGTTGGCGACGATCCAGTCGCAGCCCTTGCGCTCGCGCTTGGCGCGGGCCGCCTCGACCACGTCGCTCGTCTCCGCGGCGAAGCCCACCAGCAGCCGCGGCCGCAGCGGGTTGGCGGCGAGGCCGCTGAGAATGTCCGGGTTCTCGGCCCATTCGAGCCGGGGCGCTCCGTCCGACTTCTTGAGCTTCGAGCCCGCCGCCGTGACCCTCCAGTCGGCGACCGCCGCGACCAGCACCGCCGCGTCGGCCGGCAAGGCCTGCTCGACCGCCGCCTGCATCTGCGCCGCCGTCTCGACGTCGATCCGAGTGACGCCGGAGGGCGTCGGCAAGCCGACCGGACCGGCGACCAGGGTGACGCCGGCGCCGGCGGCCGCCAGCGCCCCGGCAAGGGCGAAGCCCTGCTTGCCGGACGAGCGATTGGCGATCACCCGCACCGGGTCGATCGGTTCGTGGGTCGGGCCCGCGGTGACGATGACATGCCGTCCGGCGAGCCGTCCGCCCCCGCTCAGCCGCGCGCGGATCGCGGCGAGGACCGTTTCCGGCTCCGGCAGCCGTCCCGGCCCATATTCGCCGCAGGCCATCTCGCCCTCGTCGGGCTCCAGGATCGTCACCCCGTCGGCGCGCAGCCGTGCGACGTTGCGCTTCGTCGCCTCATGCTGCCACATCCTCACGTTCATCGCCGGCGCGGCCAGGACCGGCTTGTCGGTGGCGAGGAGCAAAGTGGCGGCGAGGTCGTCGGCGATGCCTGCCGCCATCTTCGCCATCAGGTCGGCGGTGGCCGGGCAGACCACCACCAGGTCCGCCTCCCGGCTCAATTGGATATGCCCCATCTCGGCCTCATCCTTGAGGTCCCACAGGCTGGTATGGACGGGCTGCTCGGACAGCGCCGCCAGCGTCATCGGAGTCACGAACTGCGCTCCGCCCGCGGTCAGAACGCAACGCACGCTGCCGCCCGCCTTGCGGATCAGACGGACGAGCTCGCACGCCTTGTACGCGGCGATCCCGCCGCCGACGATGAGGAGGATGCGCTTGCCTTTCATTGCCCTAAACTAGGAACCAAACCACCGGCGCGCCAGCCATGCCGAGTTGAGGGCTGTCATCGCGACCTGGCCGTAATGGTGCGCCCCTCCGGGTCCAGGTCGCTGCGCTTCCATTCGGTGGGGAACGGCTCGGCCGTCTCCCCCTTGTTGATGTCGGGATCGAGCGCACGGGCGACGCCTTCTTCCATCGCCATCATCTTCTGGCGAAGGGGGAGGTGCGGCTGGGCTGGCCAAGCGAGATCGGGCCGGAACGGTTCATAGGCGCAGCGACACGCGCGCGTGCGGCCAAGTCGAGTTGTTCGAGCGTCAACCGGCCGCGACAATCGATCGATGACGCTCGACACCATAGGATTTCGGTCGCGAACAAAGCCGGGGAACTGGGGATGAACCCCAGCATCTACGATATAGTGGTTGGCTCGACGAGCGGTGCTCAAGGCCGCGCCTATCGTCAGCCTCGCGCCAGATAGCCGATGAAACGAAG
>JAXDPG010000038.1:0-9408 GCA_034668485.1 Sphingomonadales bacterium | reverse complement strand
GGAGTGCACCACAGCCCGACGGCGAGAAAGGCGAGCGATCATTATCCGGTCTGGGCGAAGCTGGTCCGCCAGTAACGTCGCCCCAGCGAAGGCCGGGGCCTCGGTGGGTGAAGAGTGCCGCGCTTTTCACCCGCTGGGATCCCAGCCTTCGCTGGGATGACGGCAAGGTTCAATTCCCGGCGTCGACGCTCGTATTGGTCCCCTCCTCGGCCGGCGCCTCGGCGCCGGGTTTCTCGTCCAGCGCCAGCCAGTCCCTCGGTTCGAGCCGGTAGATCATGTCCATCACTTCGAACTCGAGCCCGCCGGGCTGGCTGCTCGACCCGTTCCAGAGCGCGACGACGCCGGACTTCAGCGCCGGATCGAACATGATCAGCGAGCGGTAGCCCTTGACCCCGCCGCGATGGGCGACGACCCGGTGGCCGGAATAATCGTAGATCCGCCAGCCCAGGCCGTAGGCGGCGGTGCGCACCCGCTCGCGGAACTTGCGCATCCGCCCGAGCTCGCCCGGCGTTCGCACTCGCGCCATCTGCACCGCTTCCAGCACGCGCGGCGACAGCACGCTGGGCACGAGGCCCATCTGCGCCTGCATCCAGATGGCGAGGTCCTTGATCGTCGAGTTGACGCCGCCGGCGGCAGGGATTCGATAATAGGCATCGGAGACCTCGACCGGCTTCGAATGCTTGCCGCCGGCATAAGGCCGCGCCCAGCGGCGCGCCGTCATCAGCCCGTCCCGGCTCAGGCTCGCCCCGGCCATGCCGAGCGGCCCGAACAATCGCTCGCGCACGGCGTCGGCATAGCTCTGGCCGGTCACCTTCTCGACGATCTCCGACGAGGCGTCGTAGGCGACGTTCTGATAGGCCCAGCAGGTTCCCGGCGAGCAGATCGAATTCAACTGGGCGAGGCTGGAGCGCAGGAAGCGCGGGTCCATGCCGTCCTCGAGCTTGGAATCGTTGGCGTGGCTGAACAGGCCGAGGCGGTGCGAGAGCAGGTCGGCGACCGTCGCCTTCTGCTCGTTGCCCGCGGGAAGCCGAAGCGACGCCGCATATTTGCCGACCGGCTCGTAGAGCGAGAGCTTGTTCTGGTCGGCGAGCAGCGCGACCATGTCCCCGGCGACGCCCTTGGACAGCGAGGCCCAGCGGAAGACGGTGTCGGTGGTGACCTTCTCGCCGCTGCCGGCGACGGTCTCGCCATAGCCCTTGAGGAAACGGATCTCGCCATTCTCGACCACCCCGACGGCGAGGCCGATCATGCGCTCGCCGCGCATCAAGGCTTCGAGCCTCTGGTCGAGCCTCTTATAGTCGATGACGCTGCCGGGCGCGTTCTGGCGCTCCTCGATATTGGCGAGCTGCTGGTTGGAGATGCCGAGCTCGGGCTGCGGCGCACCGCCCCCGCGGACGCTGATATGGGTCGCGGCCCAGTAGAGGAAGATGAGGAGGATACCGGCGACGGGCAGGTAGAAAAACGGCCGCTTCAGCTCTACTCTCCCGACCGATTCACGGCCGGGCCGGCGACGACGCGCCGGCCCGGATGCTCATGCGCTTACCAGATCCTGATACGCTGTTCAGGGGGGAGGTAAAGCTTTCCGTCGCGAACGTCGAACGCCTTGTACCAGGCGTCGAAGTTGCGCACGACGAGCGGGCGGATCGTGCCCGGCGAGTGGGTGTCGACGGTCAGCAGCTGCTGGAGCAGGGCGTCGCGATACTTGGTCCGCCACACCTGGGCGTAGCCGAGGAAGAAGCGCTGGTCGCCGGTATAGCCGCCGATCACCGGCGCCGGCTTGCCTTTCAGCGACATGTGGTAGGCGTCGTAGGCGACGGCGAGACCGGCGATGTCGGCGATGTTCTCGCCGAGCGTCAGCTCGCCGTTGACCTTCGCCCCCGGCAGCGCCTCGTAGCCGCCATATTGAGCGACCATCTGGTCGGTCAGCTTCTTGAACGCGGCGATGTCGGCCGCGGTCCACCAGTCGGCGAGGTTGCCGCTCTTGTCGAACTTGCGGCCCTGGTCGTCGAAATGGTGGCTGATCTCGTGGCCGATCACCGCGCCGATGCCGCCGTAATTGACCGCGTCGTCGGCATTGGGGTCGAAGAAGGGCGGCTGCAGGATCGCGGCCGGGAAGACGACCTCGTTCATCAGCGGATTGGCGTAGGCGTTCACCGTCTGCGGCGACATGCCCCACTCGCCGCGGTCGATCGGCTTGCCGAGCTTGGCGAGGTTGCGGGCATATTCGAACCGGCCCGCGCGCATCGCGTTGCCGAGCGCCTCGCCGCGGCGGATCTCGAGCGCCGAATAGTCGCGCCACGTGTCGGGATAGCCGATCTTGGGCGTGAAGACGGCGAGCTTGGCGCGGGCCTTCGCCTTGGTCTCGGGCGCCATCCAGGCGAGGTTGGCGAGCCGGGCGTCCATCGCCCGGATCAGGTTGCGGACGAGCTCGTCCGCCTTGGCCTTGGCTTCCGGCGGGAAGTAGCGGGCGACATAAAGCTGGCCGACAGCCTCGCCCATGCCGCCGCCGACGATGTCGGAGCCGCGCTTCCAGCGCTCGCGCAGCTGCGGGGTGCCGGAGAGGATCTTGCCATTGAACGCGAAATTCTCATCGACGAAAGCCTTCGGCAGGAACGGCGCCGAGGCGGCGATGGTGCGGAAGGTGAGATAGTCCTTCCAGGTCTCGATCGGCTCGGAGCCGACCAGCTTCGCCGCGCCCTCGAGCGCGCTCGGCTGGGCGACGATCACCCCGTCCTGGCCGGCGAGGCCGGCGGCGCCGAGATAGGCGTCCCAGTCGAAGCCCGGCATCTTCGTGGCGAGTTCGGCCTTGGTCATCGGATTGTAGAGATTCTCGACCTGGCGGCGCTGGACGCGGGTCCAGTGCGCCTGGGCGATCTTGGTCTCGAGCGCGACGATCCGAGCGGCGCGGCCTTCCGGATCGGAGATACCGGCGAGCCGAAGCATGTTCGCGATGTGGACCTGATACTTCGCCTTGGCCTCGACGAATTTCGGGTTGGTGGAATCGAGATAATAATCGCGGTCGGGAAGGCCGAGCCCGCCCTGCCCCACATAGACGGCGTAGCGGCTATTGTCCTTGAGGTCCTGGTCGACCTCGACTCCGACCGGCGTGCGCACGCCGACCTGACCAAGCTCCCCGAAGGCCCGGGCGAGGTCGGAGGCGGTGCGGATGGCGGCGATCCTGTCGAGCGCCGGCTTCACCGGCGTCGTGCCTGCCGCCTCGATCGCCGCCTCGTCCATGAAGCTGGCGTAGAAGTCGCCGACCTTGCGCTGGATGCTGCCGGCCGGCGCATTCGCCCTGGCGGCGTCCTCGATGATCGTGCGGGTGCGCTGGGTGGAAAGCTCGTCAAGCTCGACGAAACCGCCCCAGACCGGCTTGTCGGCGGGTATCTCGGTGGTCTTCGCCCAGGTGCCGTTGGCATATCCGAAGAAGTCGTCGCCCGGCTTGACGCTGCGGTCCATGCCGGCGGTGTCGAAGCCCCAGTCGCCGAAATGCGGCTTGGCGGCGTTGTGGCCGGCTGGCGCAGGGGCCGACCAAGCCGGAACCGTGGCCGCCGCGAGGCCGAGAGCGGTCGCGCCGCAAAGTGCTATGTGCTTGATCATGCTAAAGAAATCCCCACCCGAAATGGTCTGCGCGCCATAATCGCAGTCGGGCAGGTTGGGAAGAGGAAAAGCGGCGGCCCGAGCCAATCGCGCAAGAGCTGTCACCATCACCGCCATGCTGAACTCGTTTCAGCATCCAGTTCTCCGCCGCCCGGGCGGACGACCCGCTGGGCCCTGAAACGAGTTCAGGGTGACGGATCGCCGGCAATCCGGAGTCAGGTCGTCGGGACGATCTCCAGCCGCACCTGCGCCTTGCCGGCCCGGACCATCTGGATCTCGCGGGCGGCGCCCAGCGAGACGTCGATCAGCCGGCTGCGGACGAACGGCCCGCGGTCGTTGACCCGGACGATCACGCTTCGGCCGTTGGCGACGTTGGTCACTCGAAGCCTGGTGCCGAGCGGCAGGGTGCGATGGGCGGCGGTGAGGGCGTTGGGGTTGAAGCGCTCGCCGCTGGAGGTGCGGTGACCGGCCAGCTCGTTGCCGTAATAGCTGGCCTCGCCCTGGCCGATCATCTCGAGGACGGCTTCGGCCTTGTCGCTGGGCGGTGCGATCTGGATGCTTTCGTCGAGGGCGGAGACGGTCTCGGTCAGGGTGGCGAGGCGGTCGCCGGCGGTCAGCTCGTCGGCCTTGACGGGCCCCGAGGACATCAGGCCGCTGACGGCGACCATGACGGCCAATTGAGTGCCGCGGCGGCACAAACGCGATAACGTCATAATCCTTGAAGCCCCTCAGCCTCCGATGGGAGTCGGGCTAATCGCCAAGTTTTGAAGAGTCCCGTTCGTTACGGCGGCGTGCAGGGATAACGGGACGAACCGTGGGAACTCGACAACTCGTCGCTCCGCTGCCACGACTCGCCGGTGCGTGAGAAGGAATTACGGCTGGCTTTGATCTGCTACGGCGGAATCAGCCTGGCTGTTTACATGCACGGCATCACCAAGGAGATATGGCGCCTCGCCCGCGCCAGCCGCGCCTTCCACGCCGGCGACGTCCCCGACCCCGGCAGCGAGGCCGTCTATGTCCGGCTGATCGAGGCGATGGCCCGGGAATGCGGACTCGACGTCAGGGTGCTGGTCGACATCCTCGCGGGCGCCAGCGCCGGCGGCATCAACGCCGTCTTCCTCGCCGAGGCGATCGCCAGCGGCCGGTCGCTCGAGCCGCTCACCGAGCTCTGGCTGGAAACGGCCGACGTCGACCGGCTGATCGATCCCGTGGTCGGCCGGATGTCGCGCCTCGCCAAATCGGCCGCGGTGCCGCTCGCCTGGCTCCTCTCGTCCCGCCGAAGCGATCTCGAGCGAACGGTCGAGCCCGAGCATCGCGAGGAGATACGCTCGAAGCTGGCCAATTTCATCCGCGCCCGCTGGTTCGCGCCGCCGTTCGGAGGCCCGGGCTTCACCCGGCTGCTGCTCGACGCGTTCGACGCGATGGCGGCGAGCCCGGCGGGGGCCCCGCTCCTCCCGCAATATCATCCGCTCGACCTGTTCGTCACCGTCACCGATTTCTACGGCTATGCCGAGCGGCTCCGGCTCAACTCGCCGCCCGAGGTGATCGAGCAGGAGCATCGGCTGATCCTGTCCTTCCCCAGGACCGGGCCCGGAGCGCTCGCCGACGCCGCCGAGCTGACCTTCGCGACTCGGGCGACGGCGAGCTTCCCCGGCGCCTTCCCCCCCTTCCAGGTGGCTGAGCTCGATGCGGTGCTTGCGGAGCGCGGCCGGCCTTGGCCGGGCCGGGCCGACTTCCTCGCCCGCGCCTTGCCGCGCCAGGCCGCGCTCGGCAATGCCGAATCGGCGGTGCTGATCGACGGCTCCGTGCTCGCCAACGCGCCCTTCCGGCCGGCGATAAGGGCGCTTCAGAACCGGCCCGCGCGGCGCGAGGTCGACCGGCGCTTCGTCTACATCGACCCGAAGCCCGGGGTCAGGTCGCTGCGCCTGACCGGCGGCGGCGGCGCCTCGGCGCCGGGCTTCTTCGCGACCATCTTCGGCGCCCTGTCCGACATCCCGCGCGAGCAGCCGATCCGCGACAATCTCGAAGCGATCGAGCAGCGCTCGGCGACGATCCGGCGGCTGAGGCGGATCGTCGAGGCGATGCGGCCGGAAGTCGAGGCGGCGATCGAGCGCGCCTTCGGCTCGACCATCTTCCTGTCCAGCCCGACGGCGAAGCGGCTCGCCGCCTGGCGCGCCCGCGCCCAGAATGTCGCCGCGCGAGAGGCGGGCTATGCCTATGCCGCCTACGGCCACCTCAAGCTGGCGAGCGTCGCCGAAGACGTTGCGGAGCGGATTTTCGCGCTGGGCGGCGGCGGCGACCGCGGCCGGCACGAGCGGGTGCGGCAGGCGATCTGGAACGAGATAAGGGCGGGCGGCCTCGCCGGCCAGGACGCGATGACGGCCGCCGGGGCGAAGCCGGAGGTCGTCCTCTTCCTCAGGAGCTTCGACGCGGCCTTCCGGACCCGGCGGCTGCGCTTCCTCGTCCGCCGGCTCGGCCAGATCGAGGAGCGCGCCGACGCGCCGCGCGCGGCGATCGGCTCGGCGCGTGGCGCCATCTACCGGCTCATGGGGCGGTACGCCGCCGCGCCGGCCGGCCTTCCCGAAGCGGTTTTCCGCGACGTCGAGGCGCGCCCGGACGAGGCGCTGCAGGCCCTCGCCGTGGCGCTCGACCTCAAGGCGGTCGACGATGAAGCCGACCGCTGGCTGACCGAGGCGTTCGGCGCCTTCCCGAAGGCGGAGCGGCGCTCGCTGCTTCTGAGCTATCTCGGCTTCCCCTTCTACGACATCGCCACCCTCCCCCTCCTCCAGGGCGACGGGCTCGACGAATATGACGAGGTCAAGGTCGACCGCATCTCCCCCGAGGACGCGACGTCGATCCGCGCCGGCGGGCCCGAGGCGACGTTGAAGGGCATCCAGTTCAACAGCTTCGGCGCCTTCTTCAGCCGCGCCTATCGCGAGAACGATTATCTGTGGGGCCGCCTCCACGGCGCCGAACGGCTGATCGACATCCTCGTCTCGACGCTGCCGGAAGGGCAAAGCCTTCCGGAGGGCCTCGCGGCGGCGCTGAAGCGCGAAGCCTTCCGCGCCATCCTCGCCGAGGAGCGGCCGCGCCTGCGCGAGATCGCGCCTTTGTTCGAGGAGATCGAGCGGGAGCTCGGCTGAATTTTTCCCCTCATCCCGGCGAAGGCTGGGATCCCGGCGGGTGAAAGGCCGCCGGCGTCCTTCACCCTCCGGCGCCGCGGCCTTCGCTGGGGCGACGCCTGACGGTTGCGCCGCCGCGCTCAGCGCCATAGAGCAAGGGGGAAGCCTGGAGGGCGCGGATGCAGTTCCTTAAGACCCTGTTCTGGATCGCCCTCACCGTCGTCCTCGTCCTGTTCGCAAAGGCGAATTGGAACGCGGTCACTCTGAAGCTCTGGGGTGGGCTCGAGGCGGACGTGAAGCTGCCGGTGCTCGTCCTCGTCGCCTTCCTGCTCGGCTTCCTGCCGACCTTCATCGTCTACCGGGCGCGGCTGTGGGGCCTTCGCCGAAGGCTCGAGCCGGCGGAGCGCCATGTCAGCGTCGTTCCGCCCCCCGTGGCGGCCGCGCCGGTCGTCGTCGGCAATGGCGAGGAAGGACGAGTCGCCACCGACAGCAAGGCCTGGCCGACGGCATGAGGAGCCCGATCTTCGTCGCCATCGACACGCCCGACCTCGAGCGGGCGAAAGCGATCGCGACGCGGGTCAGGAACCATGTCGGCGGCATCAAGCTCGGCCTCGAATTCTTCTGCGCCAACGGCCGCCACGGCGTGCGCGACATGGCCGAGCTTCACCTGCCGATCTTTCTCGACCTGAAGTTCCACGACATCCCCAACACGGTCGGCAAGGCGATCCAGGCGCTTCGGCCGCTGGAGCCGGCGGTGCTCACCGTCCACGCCGCCGGCGGCCGGGCGATGATGGAGGACGCCAAGGCGGCGGCGCCGGCGGGAACCAAGGTCGTCGCCGTCACCGTGCTCACCAGCCTCGACGGCGACGACCTCGCCTCGATCGGCTTGGCCTCCGATCCGCACGCCCAGGTTGAGCGCCTGACCTCGCTGGCGCGCGAGGCCGGGCTCGACGGCGTCGTCTGCTCCGGCAACGAAGTGGCCGCGGCGAAGAAATTGTGGCCCGACGGCTTCTTCGTCGTCCCGGGCGTGCGCCCGGCGGACGGCCCGGCCGGCGACCAGAAACGGGTGATGACGCCGCGCAAGGCACTCGACGCCGGAGCCTCGATCCTGGTCGTCGGACGGCCGATCACGCAGGCGGAGGACCCGGATGTGGCGGCCAGGGCGATCGAGGCGACGCTGTAGCCGTCATTGCGAGGAGCGAAGCGACGCGGCAACCTGCGCGCCTCCACCGCCGCGGACTGGGTTGCTTCGCTTCGCTTGCAATGACGGGCTGCTGGACACCCTACCGCCGCGCTTCTATCTCGCCCGTCTCAGGAGACCCCGATGAGCTGGCTGAATCGCGTCCGCAACTCGATCCCGTTCCTGCCCAAGCGGGAGACGCCGGAGAATCTCTGGCATAAATGCCGGCAGTGCAACGCGATGATCTTCACGCGCGAGTGGGAGGAAAACGACTCGGTCTGCCCGCGCTGCGACCATCACGGCCGGATCGGCCCACGGCAGCGCTTCGACGCCCTGTTCGATCCCGGCTACACCATCCTGCCGCCGCCCCAGGTGCGCGAGGATCCGCTCAAGTTCCGCGATTCCAAGCGCTATGCCGATCGGCTCAAGGCCGCCCGAACGGCGACCGGCGAGAGCGACGCGCTGATCAACGCCCGCGGCACGATCGAGGGCCGCCGGGCGGTGATCGGGGTGCAGGATTTCGCCTTCATGGGCGGCTCGATGGGCATGGCGGTGGGCAGCGCCTTCCTCGACGGCGCCCGCGCCGCCATCGCCGACCGCTCGCCCTACGTCATCTTCACCGCCGCCGGCGGGGCGCGGATGCAGGAAGGCATATTGTCGCTGATGCAGATGCCCAAGACGACGGTGGCCATCGCCGAGCTGAAGGAAGCAGGCCTGCCCTACATCGTCGTGCTCACCGACCCGACCACCGGCGGAGTCACCGCCTCCTACGCGATGCTCGGCGACGTCCAGATCGCCGAGCCCGGCGCCCTGATCGGCTTCGCCGGCCAGCGGGTGATCGAATCGACCATCCGCGAGAAGCTGCCCGAAGGCTTCCAGCGCGCCGAATATCTGCTCGCCCACGGCATGGTCGACATGGTCGTGCACAGGAAGGCGCTGCGCGAGACTCTGGCCCGGCTGATCGGATACCTGGTGGCGGACGAAAAGGTCGCGGCGTGACGAGAGCCCTCTCCCCTTCAGGGGAGAGGGTTGGGAGAGGGGACGAGCCGGCTGAATTGCACGAAACCGGCGGTACGCTCTCTTACTTCCCCTCTCCCCGGCCCTCTCCCCTCAAGGGGAGAGGGAGGTAATGCCCGACCGCGCCGTCTCCGACGACCCCGCCGTCCAGCGCCAGCTCGACCGGCTCGCTTCCCTGTCCCCCGGCGCCGACATCCTCGGCCTCGAACGCATCTCCGCTTTGCTCGAGCGCCTCGGCAACCCCGAAACTCGCCTGCCCCCCGTCTTCCACGTCGCCGGGACCAACGGCAAGGGCTCGACCTGCGCCTTCCTGCGCGCCGCGATCGAGGCCGCCGGGCTGAGTGCGCACGTCTACACCAGCCCCCACCTCGTCCGCTTCAACGAGCGCATCCGCCTCGCCGGCCGGCTGATCGACGACGCCGCGCTCGCCGCCCTGCTCGCCGAGGCGCTCGACGCCGCCGGCGGGATGGAGATCAGCTTCTTCGAGGC
>JAXDPG010000037.1:0-5886 GCA_034668485.1 Sphingomonadales bacterium | reverse complement strand
CCCTGGAGCGTACCACAGGTAGAGCGGCACGCCCGATCGCCCCTGCGCCTCCAGGAACCGCCCGATCGCCGCGTCGCCTCGGGTCCAGTCGCCGACCAGCACCGCCACGTTCCTGGCGCGGAAGGCGGCGGCGACCTCGTCGCGGTCGAGCACGGCGGCTTCGTTGACCTTGCAGGTGAGGCACCAGTCGGCGGTGAAATAGACGAAGACCGGCCGCCCCGAGGCGCGCAGCCCGGCCAGGCGGGCCTCGCTGAACGGTTCGGCATGGAGCGGGTCGCCGGATCGCGCCTCGGCGGGCGCCGGCGCGGTCGGCAGGAAGGCGACGGCAAGCCCGGTCGCGATCGCGACGGGGACGAAGCGGAGCACACCGTGCCGCTTCCCGGCCCACCACAGGACCAGCGCCACCGCCAGTGCGGCGGCGAGGCCGATCGCCAGTCCGGCAAGGCCGACCTGCCGCTCGAGGATCCAGGCGAGGCCGAACGCGGTCAGCGCCATCGGCACGGCGAGGATATGGCGAAAGCGCTCCATCCACGGACCCGGCCTGGGCAGCTTCCGCCGAAGCGCGGGGATGTAGCCGAGCAGAAGAAAGGGCAGAGCGAGGCCGAGGCCGAGACCGGCGAAGACCGCCAGGGCGGCGGCCGGCGGAAGCACCAGGGCCGCCCCGAGCGCGGCGCCCATGAACGGTCCGGTGCAGGGCGTCGCGACGAAGGCGGCGAGCGCGCCCGTCCAGAAAGCGCCGGAGCGCCCGCCGGCGAGGCCCCCGCCGAGCGACGGCAATTCGAACAGGCCGGCGAGGTTGAGCGCGATCGCGGCGACGAGCAGCAGCAGGAACAGGATGACCCGCGGGTCCTGGAGCTGGAAGGCCCAGCCTACGGCCGCCCCGCTCGCCCGAACGGCGAGCAGCACGCCCCCGAGCGCCAGGCAGGCGAGAATGGCCCCCGCCGCGTATGCCGCCGCTTCGCGCCGCGCGGCCCGCTCCTCCCCGCCGGCTCGGGCGAGGCTCAGCGCCTTCAGGCTCAGGATCGGGAAGACGCAGGGCATGACGTTGAGCAGCAACCCGCCGATGACGGCGCCGGCGAGGGCGAGCAGGATCGCCGCCGCGCCGCTCTCCGCCGCCGCGGCGGCAGGCTCGACCGCAACGCCGGGCGGTCCGACGTCGCCGGGGACGGCGCGCAGCGCGACCCCCGATCCGGGGCCGAGCTTGAGCACGCCTTCCACCGCGGCGGGGACAAGGTTTCCGGCCACGGTCTCGACGATCAGCCAGTCGCCCCGCCGCGAGACCGACTGCGGGGCAGCATAGACGAGGGCGCCCTCGGTGACGGGGAAGAAATAGGGATCCTCGAGCGCCGCCGACCCGGGCAGCGGGATGCCGAGGCGCAGCGAGCGCCCCCGTCGCTCGAACCGCGCCGGCTCCGGCAGCGGCCTGGGCAGCGCCTGGCGATAGCGGTCGAAGCTCCCCGGCGGAGCTTGCCCGCCCTGGCCGATGGCGAGGTCGGTGCCGATGTCCGCCGTCTCGGGCACGCAGATCCTGTCGGTGCAGACGAGATAGTCGACCCTCGCCCGGATCGGCAGCCTGGTCCCCGGCGCCAGCCCGCGCGGAACGGCGAGGTCGACGAGCAGGGCATGCTCGCCCTCGTAGACATAGTTCATCAGCCCCTGGATCATCAGCCGCTCCGGCACCGGGAAGCGGATGGGGCCGGCGCTCGCTCCCGCCGGCAAACGCCAGGCGACGCGGGTGCCGGCGCCGGCGTCTCCGGGATTCTGCCAATAGCCGTGCCAGCCGGGGCGGGGGGTCATCACGAGGGCGAGGGTGACTTTGGAGCCGGCGGCGGGGCGCGAAGTCTCCGGCACGAGGCGGACGGCCATCGCCTTCTGCCCGGGCGGCAGCTGGGCGGCGGCCGGGAAGGCGCACAGGAGCAGGAGGAGGGCGAGGAGGAGTCGACTCACGAGGCGGGTATAGCACTTGCTTGCCTCCCCGCGAGCGAAGCTCGTGGGGAGGGGGACCACCGAAGGTGGTGGAGGGGTGATCTGGCGAGGCCTCAACAGGTCACCCCTCCACCATGCTTCGCTTGGTCCCCCTCCCCAATGCTGCGCATGGGGAGGCAAATTCAGTCCAAATTCGGCCTCAGCCAGCGCTCGGCTTCCTGCAGCGAGACGCCGCGGCGCGCGGCATATTCCTCGAGCTGGTCGCGGCCGATCCGGGCGACGCCGAAATACTGGCTGTCGCGGTGGGCGAAATAGAAGCCGGAGACCGCCGAGGTCGGAAGCATCGCCATGCTCTCGGTCAGGGTCACCCCGGCGGGGTCGCCGCCGAGCATGTCGAACAGGACCGGCTTCAGGCTGTGGTCCGGACAGGCCGGGTAGCCGGGCGCCGGGCGGATGCCGTCATATTTCTCACGGATCAGCTGCTGGTTGGTCAGATGTTCCTCGGCATAGCCCCAGACGCTGTTGCGGACATGGGCGTGGAGCACCTCGGCGAAGCTCTCCGCCAGCCGGTCGGCGAGCGCCTTCAGGAGGATGTCCGAATAATCGTCATTCTCCGCCTTGAACCGCTCTAGATGCGGCTCGAGGCCGTGGATCCCGACCGCGAAGCCGCCGATCCAATCCTCCTCGTCCGGGGAGATGAAGTCGGCCAGGCACATGTTCGCCCGCCCTTCCCTCTTCTTGACCTGCTGGCGAAGGAAAGGGAGCCGGGTCCAGTCGTTGCCGGCGAGGACGAGGACGTCGTCGCCCTCGCGCCTGCAGCGCCACAGGCCGACGGTGCCGCGCGGAGTCACCCAATGCTCGGCGGTCATCCGGTCGAGCATGGCATTGGCGTCGTTGAACAGGCTCGTCGCGCTCTCGCCGACTATGGGATCCTCGAGGATGGCGGGATAATTGCCGGCCAGCTCCCAGGCTCGGAAGAAGGGGGTCCAGTCGATCGAGGCGCGCAGGTCGCGGAGCGGCCATTCGCCGAATTGATGGAGTCCCGGCCGCTGCGGCGGCGGCGGCTTGCCTTCCGGATCGAAGCGGAAGGCGTTGGCGCGGGCTTCGTCGAGCGTGGAGAGCTCGCTCTGGCCGCTGCGGGCGCGGGCCTGGCGGGTCGCCTCATAATCCTCCGCCGTCTTGGCGATCAGCGGCTCGCACTGCGTCTCCGAGACCAAAGACGAGGCGACTCCGACGGCGCGGCTGGCGTCGAGGACGTGGAGGACCGGGCCGTCATAAGCCGGGTCGATTCGGATCGCGGTGTGGACCTTGCTGGTGGTCGCGCCGCCGATCAGCAGCGGCAGCGTCATTCCGGCGCGCTGCATCTCGCCCGCCACGGTCACCATCTCGTCCAGCGAGGGCGTGATCAAGCCGGAGAGGCCGATCATGTCGGCCTCGTTCTCGTTGGCGGCCTTGAGGATGTCGGACCAGGGCACCATCACCCCCAGGTCGATCACCTCGAAGCCGTTGCACTGGAGGACGACCCCGACGATGTTCTTGCCGATGTCGTGGACGTCGCCCTTGACGGTGGCCATGACGATCCGGCCCTTGCCGGCGGTGGCGCCGGTCTTCTCCTTCTCGGCCTCGATGAAGGGGATGAGGTGGGCGACCGCCTTCTTCATCACCCGCGCCGACTTGACCACCTGGGGCAGGAACATCTTGCCCGATCCGAACAGGTCGCCGACGACGTTCATGCCGTCCATCAGCGGGCCCTCGATGACGTGGATCGGCCGCTCGGCACTCTGGCGCGCTTCCTCGGTGTCGTCGACCACGTAAGCGTCGATGCCTTTGACCAAAGCGTGCTCGAGCCGCTTGCCGACCTCCCAGCCGCGCCATTCGGCCTCGGCTTTCTCGCGCACGGGATCGGAGCCGAGGAACTTCTCCGCCAGGGTCACCAGCCGCTCCGTCGCGTCGTCGCGCCGGTCCATGATCACGTCCTCGCAGGCCTCGCGAAGCTCGGGGTCGATCGTGTCGTAGACGTCCAATTGGCCGGCATTGACGATCGCCATGTCGAGTCCGGCGGGGATGGCGTGGAAGAGGAAGATCGAATGCATCGCGCGGCGGACCGGCTCGTTGCCGCGGAACGAGAAGCTGAGGTTCGAGAGCCCGCCGGAGATGTGGACGTGCGGGCAGCGCGCCTTGATCTCGCGGCAGGCGGCGATGAAGTCGAGGGCGTAGCGGCGATGCTCCTCGATCCCGGTCGCGATCGCGAAGATGTTGGGATCGAAGATGATGTCCTCGGGCGGGAAGCCCTCGGCGACGAGCAATTTGTAGGCGCGCTCGCAGATCTCGACCTTGCGCTCCATCGTGTCGGCCTGGCCGACCTCGTCGAAGGCCATGACGACGACGGCGGCGCCGTAATCGCGCACCTTGCGGGCGTGGTTGAGGAACTCCTCCTCGCCCTCCTTCATGCTGATCGAGTTTACGATCGGCTTGCCGGAGACGCATTTCAGGCCCGCCTCGATCACCGTCCATTTCGAGCTGTCGATCATCACCGGCACCCGGGCGATGTCGGGCTCGGCGGCGATCAGCTTGAGGAAGGTGGTCATCGCCGCCTCGGAGTCGAGCAGGCCCTCGTCCATGTTGACGTCGATCACCTGGGCGCCGTTCTCGACCTGCTGGCGGGCGACCTCGACCGCGGCGGCGTAGTCGCCGGCCATGACGAGCTTCTTGAACCGCGCCGAGCCGGTGACGTTGGTGCGCTCGCCGATATTGACGAAGGAGGAGGAGGCTGAGGTGGGTTCGGACATGGAAGCAGTGGCCATCGTTTCTCGATTTTGTAAGGACTTCGTCATGCCGGACTTGATCCGGCATCCACCTTCCTTTCGGCCGGCGCCTAGGAAGAAGGTGGACCCCGAATCAAGTCCGGGGTGACGGCTTGGGTTAGGCGGCAAGCACCATCGGCTCGATACCCGCCAGCAGCGTCCGCCGCCTGGGCTCCGCGAGCTTCCTCGGCGCGAAGCCCTTCGACGCTTCGGCGATCGCGGCGATATGCGCCGGAGTTGTGCCGCAGCAGCCGCCGACGATGTTGACGATGCCCTGGTCGCACCATTCGCGGACCTGGGCGGCGGTCTCGGCCGGGCCCTCGTCATATTCGCCGAGGTCGTTGGGCAGGCCCGCATTGGGATAGGCCATGAGCAAGGTGTCGGCGATCTCCGACAAAACGGCGATGTGCGGCCGCAGCTGGCCGGCGCCGAACGAGCAGTTGAGGCCGATCGACAGCGGCCGGGCGTGGCGGACGCTCGCCCAGAAGGCCTCGATCGAATGGCCTGAGAGGTTGCGTCCGGAGAGGTCGGTGATCGTCATCGACAGCATGATCGGGAGATCGCGGTCGAATCGGCGGGCGGCGTGGATCGCGGCCTTGGCGTTCAGCGTGTCGAACACCGTCTCGATCAGCACGATCTCGGCGCCGCCTTCGACCAGCCCCTCGATCTGCTCGACATAGACGTCGGACACCAAATCGAAGTCCACCTCCCGGTAGCCGGGATCGTTGACGTTGGGCGACAGCGAGAGCGTCTTGTTGGTCGGCCCGAGCGCGCCGGCCACGAAGCGCTTGCGGCCGTCCTTTTGCGCCTCGGCGTCGGCCACCTCGGAGATGATCCGCGCCGCCGACGCGTTGATCTCACGAACGAGATGCTCGGCCCCGTAATCCGCCTGGCTGATCCGGTTGGCGTTGAAGCTGTTGGTGGCGAGGATGTCCGCGCCCGCGTCGGCGAAGCTCTGCGCGATGTCGCGCACGATGTCCGGCCGCGTCAGGTTCAGGAGATCGTTATTCCCCTTCTGGTCGCGGGCGAGGTCGTAGCCGCCGCGATAGTCCGGCTCCCTGAGGCTGCGCGCCTGGATCTGCGTGCCGTAGGCGCCGTCTTTCACGAGGATGCGGGTCGCCGCCGCGTCCCTAAGCTGCTGTGCGATGTTCACTGG
>JAXDPG010000036.1:0-8981 GCA_034668485.1 Sphingomonadales bacterium | reverse complement strand
GGAGGAGCGAACGGTCGCCCTGCGCCCGCTCGGCAGCGACGCCCGCCAGGAAGTGATCGGTCTCGACGCGCTCGTCGCGCGGCTGGCCGCGGAGGCGTTGCCCCCGGATCTGCGCGGCTGATCGGCCACAGCCCTGCGACAAAAAAGCCGCGCTCGGCGGCGCCGTCTTTCAATCGATCCGCGGAGCGATTAGGTGAGACGCTGACAAGACCCTTTCAGGAGAGACCATTATACGTCCGCCTCTTACCCGGCGCCCCACCGCGCCGCCCATGAACGGCCCCCGCTTCAATGAATTCATCTCCGTGCCCAAGGTGCGCGTGATCGATGAGAATGGCGAGAATATCGGGGTGCTGCTGACCGCCGAAGCGATCGAGCAGGCCGCCGAAGCCGGCCTCGACCTCGTCGAGGTCTCGCCCAACGCCGATCCGCCGGTGTGCAAGTTCCTCGACGTCGGCAAGTTCAAATACGAGGCCCAGAAAAAGGCCAATCTCGCCCGCAAGTCGCAAAAGACGCAGGAGATCAAAGAGATCAAGATGCGTCCGAACATCGACGACCACGATTACGACACCAAGATGAAGAAGGTTTTCGACTTCATCAAGGAAGGCGACAAGGTCAAGATCACCTTGAGGTTCCGAGGCCGCGAGCTCGCCCATGGCGAGCTGGGCATGCGGCTGCTGCAGCGCGTCCAGGGCGACGTCGCCGAGACGGCCAAGGTCGAGCAGCATCCGCGCATGGAAGGCCGCCAGATGCTGATGGTGCTCGCTCCGAAATAAGCGGCGGCGAACCCCGCGCCACGCCACCTCACCCTGACGACGCCCTGGCGTCACCCTGGACTTGTTTCAGGGTCCGTTCTCCACCCGCGAGGCGGTTCGGCGCAGGATGCTGAAACAAGTTCAGCATGACGGATTGACATCCGACACGGCCTTCCCCTTACGGAAACGTCAGCTTTCCGTAGCGGCGGCGGAACGATCGCTCGGAAATCGCCAGTTTCGTTTCGAAACCGAATTGTTGCGCGATTGCCATGAGGGCCGGAAACCCGCAGAAAAGTGCGGATTCCGGCTGGCAGCCAAGGCCCCTTCGCAGTAGCTCTGGCCCCAAACCCAAAAAGGGAGAGGGGAAAATGTCGAAGACCTTTTGGCTCATGTCGGCCGGAATGTTCGCGCTCGCCACGACGCCCGCTTACGCCCAGGACCAGACCAGCCCGACCGGCCAGACCAGCCCGGTCGAGCAGGCCGGCGAGGTCGACGCCGACACCGACGTCACCGCCACGGATGCGGTCGCTTCCGCCGACGAGGGCGACATCGTCATCACCGCCCAGGGCCGCGCCCAGATCCTCCAGGACGTGCCGCTCGCCGTTTCCGCGGTGTCGGCCGCCTCGCTCCAGAATTCGGGCGCCAACGACATCCGCCAGCTGAACCAGCTCGCCCCATCGCTGCTGGTCTCCTCGACCGGCAGCGAGGCGAACGGCTCGGCGCGCATCCGCGGCATCGGCACGGTCGGCGACAATCCCGG
The DNA here is from genome assembly GCA_034668485.1 of Sphingomonadales bacterium. Lineage (GTDB taxonomy): Bacteria > Pseudomonadota > Alphaproteobacteria > Sphingomonadales > Sphingomonadaceae > Allosphingosinicella. Next base: position 7,469 of record JAXDPG010000036.1, on the reverse strand, counting down.
CCTGGAGAGCTCGGTCGCGGTCTTCGTCGACGGAGTCTACCGCTCCCGCTCCGGCATCGGCCTCAACGAGCTCGGCGAGATCGAGCGAGTCGAGGTGCTCCGCGGTCCGCAGGGCACCCTGTTCGGCCGCAATGCCTCGGCCGGCATCATCCACATCATCTCCAAGAAGCCCAATCTCAACAATTTCGAGGGCTTCGGCTCGCTCTCCTACGGCAATTTCAACTATATCCGCGCCGACGGCGGCATGACCGGTCCGATCGGCGAGAATCTCGGCTTCCGCCTCGACGGCGTCTATGTCCGGCGCGACGGTTTCTACCACGACGTCACCAACGATACCGACGTCAACGACCGCAACCGCTTCTTCGTCCGCGGCCAGTTGCTCTACGAGCCGTCGGACGCCCTCTCGGTCCGGCTGATCGCCGACTATACCCATCGCGACGAGAAATGCTGCGGCGCGGTCTATCTCGACAACCGGGTCAACCCGCTGATCGGCAACCTCAACGAGCGCGCCACGCCGCTGCTCGTCGGCGCAGTCACCAACCCGAACGGCAACAACATCATCAACGTGCTGCAGGATCTCGGCGCTCCCGCGATCGCGTTCCACGATCCCTTCAGCCGCAACCTCTACGTGACTCCGGGCCGCTCCTATGCGGGCACGACCGAGGACATGGGCGTTTCGGCGCAGGTCGACTACGATCTCGGCGGCGCCTCGCTGACCTCGATCACCGCCTGGCGCGATTACGACAGCGACCAGGGCTCCGACACCGATTACGGTTTCGTCGACATCCTCTACCGCGCGCCCGACGGCAATGCGAGCCGTCGCTTCAAGACGCTCAGCCAGGAGCTGCGCCTCCAGGGCAAGGCGTTCGGCGATCATCTCGACTGGCTGGTCGGCGCCTATTTCGCCGACGAGCGCCTGAGGGTCACCGACAACCTTCGCTTCGGCACGCAATATGGCCGCTTCGCCACCTGCCGGATCATCTCCGGCGGCGGCCTGTCCGGCCTCTATTCGCCGACCAACCCGAGCTGCGTCATCCCCGGCGTCGGCCCGGCGACCATCGCCGGCGCCAGCGGCGCCGCCAGCGGCGTCGATGTCCGCAACGGCTTCGCCACGCTCGATGCCCTGAACGACCGCGGCAGCACGCTCGACATCTACCGCCAGAACAGCCGCAACTGGGCGCTGTTCACCCACAACATCTTCCACATCACGAACTCGCTCTCGCTCACGCTCGGCCTGCGCTACACCAATGAGCGCAAGAAGTTCAGCGCGACCTTCGGCAACGACAATACGGCCTGCCAGACGCTGCAGAACACGCTGACCGACGACCTCACCAGCGCCAACGCCACGGCGCGGGCGCTGGCCGGGGCGCTGATCGGCCTCGGCTGCCAGGGCAATGCGACCGCCGAGCTGAACGGAGTCAGCATCGCCGACAAGCGAAGCGAGGACGAGTTCACCGGCACCGCCATCCTGTCGTGGAAGCCCACCGACAACCTCCTCCTCTACGCCAGCTATTCGCGCGGCTACAAAGCGGGCGGCTTCAACCTCGACCGCTCGGCCCTCAAGGCGCCGATCCTGGTCATAGGGGGCGTCCCGACGACGACCTTCGCCGCGGCCGGCGGCGCCCAGTCGCTGGTCCACAACCTGCAGTTCGATCCGGAGATCAACAACGCCTACGAGCTCGGCGCCAAATTCTCGAACGGGCCGATCACGGTCAACGCGGTGTTCTTCCGTCAGGATTTCGAGAACTTCCAGCTCAACACCTTCAACGGATCCGTCTTCCTGGTGCAGACGATCAACGGCTGCGAAAACGATCTCGCCGGGGCCGACCGCGACCTCAGCGGCGCGACCGGCGCGTGCCCGGTCGGCAACGTGGGCTGGGGCGTGCGCTCCCAGGGCATCGAGCTCGAGACCGCGCTCCGCCCCGCGCGCCATTTCAACATCACGATGGGCGTCACCTATGCGAGCACGCACTATCGCGACGACATCGTCGGCAACATCAGCGGCGCCCCGCTCGATCCGGCGCTGCGCAAGCTGCCCGGGGACAATCTGTCGAACGCTCCGAAATATGTGATGACCAATTCGGTGTCCTACACGCCGCCGATCGGCGGCTCGGGCCTGTCCGCGCTCTTCTACGTCGATTCGCGCCTCAGCAGCGGCTACAATACCGGCTCGGACCTGTTCCCGCAGAAGGAGCAGGAGAGCTTCTGGCTGGTCAACGCCCGCGTCGGCATCCGCGGCCGCGCCGAGCGCTGGAGCGTCGAATTCTGGGCGCAGAACCTGTTCAACGAGGATTATGCGCAGGTCGCCTTCAACTCGCCCTTCCAGGCGGGCACCACCGCGGCACCGTTCGTCGATCCGCAATATCCGGGCGGGCGGCAGATCTTCTCCGCCTTCCTCGCCGAGCCGCGGACCTACGGCATCACCGGCCGGATCCGGTTCTAGGGCCGTTCCTCCCCGAGCTCGTCTCGGGGAGGACTTTCCTCTTTAGGTCGCGAAGCTCGGGTCGAGCCGGTGGGCCTTGCGCAGCAGGGCCGGCCAGGCGAGCGCTCCGGCGGCGAGCTTGAGGCCGATCTTGCCCTGCCGGGCGGTCACTTCCGGCGAGCCCTGCGGCGGATTGTTGAGATGGCCCTCGCCCGCCGACAAAGCGAGGATCTGCGCCTCGCAGGCGCGCTCCAGGAAGTACATCTTGATGAACGCCTCGCCGACATTGTCGCCGACGGTGAGGGTGCCGTGGTTGCGCAGCAGCATGGCGCCCCTGGTGCCGAGATCGGCGACGATCCGCTCGCGCTCGTCGAGGTCGACGGCGACGCCCTCATAATCGTGATAGGCGACCTCGTCGCGGATCAGCATCGCCGTCTGGGTCAGCGGCAGCAGCCCCTCGCCATGGGCGGAGACGGCCTGGCCATGGGGGGTGTGCAGGTGGATGACCGCCTGGGCGTCCTCGCGGGCCATGTGGATCGCCGAGTGGATGGTGAAGCCGGCGGCGTTGGTCATGAACGGCGTCTCGCCGACCGGGTTGCCGTCCATCCCGACCTTGACCAAACTCGACGCGGTCACCTCCTCGAACATCAGCTGATAGGGGTTGAGGAGGAAATGATGCTCCGGCCCCGGCACCCGCGCCGACAAATGGGTGAAGATGAGGTCGTCCCAGCCATAATGAGCGACCAGCCGGTAGGCGGCGGCGAGGTCGACCCGGATCCGCCATTCCTCGGCGCTCACCTTGTCCTGCATCGGCGGGATTTCGACCGCCGCCGCCGGCGCCGGGCGCTCCTCCATCGCCGCCATGTTCGCCATCGCCTCGATTCGGCCCATGTCCCGTCCTCCTATGCCGAGTCCGCTATAGCGTCGGGATGCGCCGCCGCGAAGGCTTCGAGCGGCGTGTCGAGCCGGCGGGCGTTGAACATCTGCGGGACCAGGCAGACGTCGGCCAGCGTCGGGGCGTCGCCGAACAGGAAGCGGCCGGCGCGAGGGGCCGCCATCGCCTCGAGCGCGGCGAAACCCTCCGCGATCCAATGCCGGTACCAGTCGTCGCGCGCCGCCTGCTCCTGCCCGAGCGGTCCCTTGAGATAATGGAGCACTCGAAGGTTGTTCAGCGGATGGATGTCGCACGCCACGGCCAGCGCCAGCGCCCGGACATGGGCGGCATCGGCGGCGTCGGCGGGCAGCAGCGGCGGCTGCGGCCGGGTCTCGTCGAGATAGGAGATGATGGCGAGGCTCTGGGTCAGGAGGTGCCCATCGATCTCGAGCGACGGCACCAGCCCCTGCGGATTGACGGCGACATAGTCCGCCGCTTTCTGGGCGCCGTCGAGGAGGCTGACCGGCCGCCGCTCATGGTCGATCCCCTTGAGGTTGAGCGCGATCCGCACCCGGTAGCTGGCCGAGGAGCGGAAATAGTCGAACAGGACGGGCTTGCTCATCGCCGGCACGCTAGCCGCGGCGGCCGTGCTAAGGAAGCGGCATGACTCGGCAGATGCGGGCCATGCAGATCGACGCCGCCGGCGCCCGGACCGGGCCAGCTGCTGGTCGAGGTCGCCGCCTGCGCCGTCTGCCGGACCGACCTCCACATCGCCGACCGCGAGCTGCGGGGCCCGCTGCCGATCGTGCCCGGCCGCGAGTTCCTCGACCTCGCCGCCCGCGCCGGCCTCCGCGCCACCACCGCTTATCCGCTCGACCGCGCCCATCAGGCGCTGGCGGCGTTGCGCGACGGGCGGATCGACGGCGCCGCGGTGCTCATCCCCGGCTTGCACTGAGGTGGCCCGCGCGGTTACGCCCGCGCGATGACGAAGACCAAGAAGACAATATTCTCCGGCATCCAGCCGACCGGGGACCTTCATATCGGCAATTATATCGGCGCCATCTCTTTGTGGGTGCGCGAGCAGGACGAGCACGACAACATCTTCTGCGTCGTTGACCTCCACGCCTTGACCGTGCCCGAGTCGATCGAGGCGGAGCGCCTCAAGGCCAACAGCCTCGACGTCGCCGCGCTCTACATCGCGTCGGGGATCGATCCCGAAAGGTCGATCATCTTCCTCCAGAGCCAGGTGCGCCAGCATGCCGAGCTCGCCTGGATCCTGAACTGCGTGACGCCGATGGGCTGGATGAACAAGATGACCCAGTTCAAGGCGAAGTCGCAGAATAAGGGCAGCGTCGGGGTCGGCCTCTACGCCTATCCGATCCTCCAGGCCGCCGACATCCTCCTCTATCATACCGACCTCGTCCCGGTCGGCGAGGACCAGAGGCAGCATATCGAGATCACCCAGGACATCGCCGAGCGTTTCGATACCTTGTTCGGCTACCATTTCACCCGGCCCGAGATCATGGTCCAGCAGGTCGGCGCCAGGGTGATGGGCCTCGACGATCCCGAGGCCAAGATGTCGAAGAGCTCGACCAACCCGCGCCACGCCCTCTCGATGCTCGACGATCCGGCGACGATCCTCAAGAAGCTCAAATCGGCCAAGACCGACAGCCGCACCGCGGTCGACGCGAGCGATCCCGGCTCCGGGGTCAAGAACCTCCTCACCATCTACCACGCCTTTGCCGGCGGCAGCTGGGACGAGGCGCTGCGGCGCTTCGACGGACAGGGCTATGGCGCCCTCAAGACCGGCGTCGCCGAGGCCGTGATCTCCGGGCTCGAGCCGATCCAGCGCCGCTATGCCGAGCTCCGCCGCGACGAAGGCGCTTTGACGGCGATGCTGGCCCGCTCGGCCGACGCCGCCGCCGAGCGCGCCGAGGCGACGATGAAGCATGTCCGCGCCGCGGTCGGGGTCCGGTGATCTTCCGCCAGCTGTTCGAGCCGGAATCGTCGAGCTACACCTATCTGCTCGCCTGCCCGCAGACCCGGCAGGCGCTGCTGATCGATCCGGTGCTGGAGACCGTGGAGCGCGACCTCGCGGCGCTCCAGTCGCTCGGCCTCACCCTCGCCTGGACGATCGACACCCACATCCATGCCGATCATATCACCGGCGCCGCCCGGCTGCGCTCGCTGACCGGCTGCCGGGCGGCCTCGCCGCCCGGAGTCGAGGGCGCCTGCCGGACCGTCAGCGAGATCGAGCCGCTCGAGGCCGGGTCGGTGACGGTCCGAGCTTTGTTCACGCCCGGCCATACCGAGGAGCATCACTCCTATCTCGTCGAGGCGGACGGGACGGCGCGCGTGTTCACCGGCGACCTGCTGCTGATCGGCGGCTGCGGCCGCACCGATTTCCAGGGCGGCGACCCGGCCATGCTCTACCGCTCGGTGCACGAGAAGATCTTCACCTTGCCGGATACGACGATCGTCTGCCCGGGCCATGATTATCGCGGCCGAACGACCAGCACGGTCGGCGAGGAAAGGGCGGACAACGCCCGGCTGGGCGGCGGCAGGACGGTCGAGGCGTTCGCGGCGATCATGGCGGCGCTGGATCTGCCGCGGCCGAAGAAGATCGACCTGGCGGTGCCGGCCAATCGACGGTGCGGGGCGGTGGAGAATTAAAACCCTCTCCCGCTTTTCGCGGGAGATGAGGGGCCCAAGCGAAGCTTGGGAGGTGAGGGTCTGTACGCCGGACTCAGCAAGACCCTCACCTCCCACCGCTACGCGGTGGGCCCCTCCTCTCCCGTCAAGGACGGGAGAGGGGGCTCATCGCGCATATAGTCCCGAGTCATCGGCGCGCCGTCCTGGCGGCGGGCCAGCTGGAGCTGGAAGACGAGGTGGCCGCCGTGGCGGAAGGCGGCGATTCCGCCGCCGAGGTAGAAGCTCCACATCCGGAAGAATCGTTCGTCGTAGAGCGCGACGATCTGCGCCCGAGCGGCCTGGACCCGCTCGTACCAGGCCGCGAGAGTAAGCTCGTAATGGCCGCGCAGCACTTCGAGGTCGGTGAGCCACAGCCACGAACGCTCGATCGCCGGAGCGATCTGGCTCAGCGCGGGGACGTAGCCGCCGGGGAAGATGTAGCGGGCGAGCCACTTGTCGGTCGCGCCCGGCCCGTCGGCCCGGCCGACGCTGTGGAGCAGCATCAGCCCGTCCTGGGTCATCAGCTCCCGGCACCGGGCGAGGAAGCGCGCGTAATGCGGCGGCCCGACATGTTCGAACATGCCGACGCTGACGATCCGGTCGAACCGTCCCTCGACCTCGCGCCAGTCGAGCCGCTCGAAGCGAACGCGGCCGTCGAGGCCTTGCGCCGCCGCCCGGGCGCGGGCGTAGCGCAGCTGCTCCTCGGAAAGGGTGATGCCGAGCACTTCCACGTCGGCGACCCGGGCGAGATGCAGGGCCAGCCCGCCCCAGCCGCAGCCGATGTCGAGCACCCTCAGTCCCGGCGCCAGGCGGAGCTTCGCCGCGACATGGGCGATCTTGGCGGCCTGGGCCGAATCGAGATCCTGGCCAGCGTGCGTGAAATAGGCGCAGCTATATTGGCGCTCCTTGTCGAGGAAGAGGGCGTAGAGCGAGTCGCTGAGGTCGTAATGGTGCGCGGCGTTGCGGCGCGCGCGCCGCTTCCAGTTCCAGGCGTCCCAGGCGCCGGCCAGGCGCAGCGGCCGCCACAGTGCCGCCCGCACCGGATTCTCCTTCTCCCACCGCACGTTGTAGCCGATCAGGTCGAGCAGCGATCTTATGTCGCCTTCCTCGACGATCAGGCGGCCGGCCATGAACATCTCGCCGAAGCCGAGCGCCGGATTCCTCGCGATCGCCCGCTCGGCGGCGCGGTCGGCGATCCGGATGGCGACCGGGGCGACGGCGTCCGATTCGGTCCCGTAGCGCCGTCGCCGGCCGTCCGGTCCGGTAACGACCAGCGGTCCGGCGCGGACCAGGGTCCGGAAGAGACGATCGGACATGGCGGGATGCTGGCCGAGGGCGGCCTCCGCTGCAAGCGGGTCAGCCGTCATATTTCACCGGCAGAATATTCCTGCACAAGGCCGATGGTTTCCAGTGAATGGAAGCGAGTCGCATAAACAAGCGGCCTTGTCCCCCGCCCGCCTTCCTTGAGTTACCTCCATTCAC
>JAXDPG010000035.1:0-11338 GCA_034668485.1 Sphingomonadales bacterium | reverse complement strand
CGACGAGCGCTTCTTCGCGCTGCTGCGCGAGGCGGCGGCGGCGGGCAAGGTGGTGGCGGGCACGGCGGCGGAGGCGGACACGGCGGCGGTGGCGAGGGCGGACAGGGCGGCGGCGGAACGGGCCGCTCGCCCCGAAGGAAGCGCGCGAGTTCCCAGCTGGTCCGTGCCTTCCGCTTGGGCGGCCCGTTGCGCAGGGCCTCGATCCAGGCCTCGTAGAGCCGATGGAAATGCCGCATCCGGCGGTCGCCGAGAAACAATTCCTCGACAAGCACATGGGCGGGCAGGTTCGCGCGCAGGATCTTCCGCGCCTCTTGCCGCCAGCCGCCGTCGTCGCGGTCGTCGCCGTCTTCCCCATCTTCCCAGTCATCGGCGGCAGGGAGGACCGCGCTGATTCGGAAGCTGAAGCAGCCCGGCGGGAAATCCTGGTCCGGCTCGTCGCACCGATGCTCCAGCGCATAGCGCAGCAGCGTCCATTCGACGATGTAGAGCCGGCGGCGGCGCTGGTCGGCGGCGCGGACCAGCCGGTCGGTCGCCACCACGGCCTCGGCGACGTCGCCATATTCGCCCAGCGCCCACCAGGCGCCTTCCATGTCCTCGCATACCAGATAGACCGGGCCTTTGCCGGGCAGCGCGCCGACGCGGTAGCGCGTCGGATCGTCGAGCGCCGGCAGCAGGGCGGCCGCGACGCGCTCGCCGGCAAGCGGCGAAGGTCCGTCCCCGCGCTCGCTCTCCGCTTCGCGCCCGGCCGTCTCGACCGGCAGGAACGTGCGGGCGATCACCGCGCCGAGCTCCGCTGGAAGCAGATGGCCGAAGCTGGAGGCGCCTGGCTCGGCCGTCGTCTGGACGCCGCCCCACCCCCCGGTCGCGTCGAGCAGGGCAAGCTCGATCCGCGGACGAATCTCGACTCCGACCGAGTCGAGAGGGCTCGGCAGCCGATAGTCGAAGCCGCGGCCGCGGTCGCGGGTCGCGGGCACGATCCGGGCGAGCAGGGCCTGCTTGGCCTTCAGCTCCTCGGTGCCTGGGATGCCGCCGCCCGGTCCGCCGCATGCCGATCCGGCCAGCGGCCTGAGCCGCTCGTCGTAGAGCGACAGCAGGAAATCGATGACCGCCGTCTGCCGCGCCGTCACCGGGTCGCTCGCCGCCACCAGCCGCCGCAGGCCGTCTTCATAGCCCGGCTCCAGCAGCGGCTCGACATTGGGCACGATGCCGCGCAGCGACTGGCTCGCATAGGTCCTGTCGCCCCCCGCGCCGATCGAGAAGAGGTCGCGGACGAAGGCCAGCTGGGCGAAGAAATCGGCCATCAGCTGGTCGAAGACCATGAGATAGCCCTTGAGCTGCTTCGCCTGCGCCAGCCGCGCCGCCCCCGCCCCGGCCGGCAGGCCGTAGCTGCCGATTCCATAGACTGCGGGGAACTGGTCCTGGATCGAGCTGTAGGCGGCCAGATCGGCGCCGGTCCCGGCGGGCGGCCCATATTGCTCGGCATATTCGGCCGCGAGCTTGTAGGTCCGGCGCTGATCCGCCCATGCCCGGTCGAGCAGCCTTGCCACCCGAACCGGGTTCGGCCGGCATGAAGTCGCGCCGTGCATCAGCCGGATCGCGCTGCCCTCCGCGCCCGGCCGGGTCTGCAGCCGAAGAATGAAGCCGTCCGGCACGTCGATCGTCTCGCCCGGCACGTAGGCATGGCAGTCATCGGCGACATGCACCGACATATGATCGCCGTCGACCGACACCACGCCCGGCGTCTCGGCCATCACCTCCAGCAGATACTCGACCCGAACCGGGGACGGTATCGACGTGAGCTGGTCGTCGGCGATGAAGCCGCGCAGCATCAGCGGGCCGTTGAAGATCTCGGCGGTGGTACGTCCCAGCGCCCGCTGATCGTCGAGCGAGGACCGTTTCGGCTCGGGCGAGAGCGCCAGGCCGAGCCGGAACAGAAGGTCGGCCAGCACCCTGTCCGGATCGCTGCCGTCCTCGAGCTGGACCGCCGCCCGCACGCGCGCGCCGAGCGGCCGAAGCACGACGCAGGTCTCGACGTCCTCGCACAAAGCGCGGTGCCCGGCATAAACCCCGAGCACCTGCTCCCGCACCGCATTCGGATCGGGCCCGCGATCGTCGCATCCGGGGTCGAGGCCCGGCACCAGCACGTCGATTCGGTAGAGGCCGGCAACGCCGCACGCTTTGCCGGGCTTGACCGGCGTGAACCAGGCGTTGCCGGCGTCCGGAACCCGATCGACGATCAGCCGCCGCAGGTCGTTCGTCGTGACCGGGTTGACCGGCATGATCGAGCGGGCGGGATAAAGCCCCTGGCGCCGCAGCGCGACCCGACCCGTCCCCGGCGCGCCGAGCAAATCCTGGACGATGAAATCGGCGCGGTAGGCGAGCTCGGTGAGCGCGTAGCAGAGCTGCTCGAGGATGGTCACGCCCGGATCGGAGTAATTGTAGTTGGTCCAGGTCAGCCCCGACAGCTTCTGGACCAAAGCCGTGCCCTCGGCGACGAGCGCGACATAATCGAGGCCGACGACGCCGGCCGCATCGCCGGAAGCAGTCCTGGATATCAGGCTCATGCCGCGCCTCCGGCCCCGGCGGGACCCGGAGCGGTCAGCGAAAGGCGGGGCGGCAGCGCCGGCCCCGACTCGGGCTGCGCCTTGCCCTTCAGGCTGTGCGAGGCGGCCGACGTCAGATAGTGCCAGCCGGCCAGGAGCGAGGGCGACACGGGTATGAGGTGCAGCGAGATTATCGCCCGGACATAAGGGCGATGGCGGATGAAGTGGGCGACCTCCTTCAGCGTGTAATATTCGTCCGGCCGCGGCGGCAGCGTCGTCGGCGGCCAGGGCGAAAGGAACTCGATCAGCTCGGCGTTCAGCCGCTCGATATTGCCCTGCACGCTGTCCGCATCCGCGAAGACGAGGTCGGCATCGACCTGGAGGCGCAGATAGGGCGGATCGGTCACCGTCATCTGGATGAAGGGACTGATCCGGCGGCCCAGGAAGTCCGCGATGTCGGCGCGCATCGTCGCATTGCCGGATGGGATCGCCGGGTCGGAAACGTCGGGGGTCTGGGGCCCGGGAATCGCGACGATCCAGACATTGCCCGGCGCGGGCTCCTCCCCTCCGTCGCTCGCCGGGACGACGGCCACTTGCCACAAGGACGGAAAGGCCGCGAGCAGCAGGTCGGAATAATCCCAGGGCTGGATTCCGCGGTCCTTATGGCGCAGCCGCTCGGCCAGCCACTTCTCGAAGGCCGCGCCGGTATCCGCCGAAATGCCTCCCGACGACGGCATCGGCTGGTCGATCGAGCCGAGCGCCGGCAGCGGCGAAGCGGGCTTGGCGATCGTGCCCGCCGGGAGGGGGACGCCGAGTCCGGCACCACCGCCCGGACCCACCCAGGTCGCCCTCGCCGCGTTGGCCGCGAGGCCCGCCAGCATCGGAAAGGCGGCCGCGTCGCTCGGCACGCTGAGGCGCAGCAACGGCTTCGCGGGGGAGGGATCGGCGAGCGCCAGGCTGACGATTCCACTGTTGCGCAGATCGTTGGTACGGTCCCGCAGCGGTGTCAGCTCCGCCCATTCACCCTCGCCCGTGGCCTGGGCCCAGCAGACCCGCGGCGTATCGGTCGACCATCCACCCGGCGGCGGCGCCAGCTGAAACAACAGGGTCGGCTGCGTCGCGGCTTCGGAAAGGCCGACGTACAGGGCGCCGGGCGAATCGATCTGGTACAGGAGCGGGACGATGCCGCCCTCCCAGGTCACCTGCCCGATTCCGCCGAGCGGCAGCAAATGGAACAGGGTTGCCGGCGGCGGGTCCGCGGCTTCCGCTCCGGAAGGAAGCTCGGCCCCGGCAGTGTAATCGACGGTGATTCGGGCCGCCATAGGCAGCCAGGGCTGGTTGGGGAAGCCCAGCAGGTCGGTGCCCTTCATGCATTCCTGGATGCACGCATCGCTATCTTCGCCGGGGGACTCGGCGAGCTTGGACTGGACGTCGCGCAAGCCGGCGGCGGCGACCGGGCGGAGGACCGCCGCCGGCTGACCCGCCGCCTCGTCCTGGACCGACAGCACGCCCGACGCCGCCTCCAGCGTCGCCCGCGCCTTGCCGAGCAGAGGCGAATCCGGGGGCGCCAGCTCCGCTTCATGCGCGGCGAGCCACGCGCTCAGGTTGGAATGCACGGTCGCGAAATCGGGCTCGGGCCGCCACCAGGGGAAGAGGCGCCGGAACCAACCGGCCGGCCTCGGCTCGACCAGCGCGTCGGACAGGCTGTCCCGCCAGGCCGCCTTGGTCTCCGGCTCGGCCTCGCTCGCCGCTATGGCGTCGTGGATCGCCGTGAGCGCCGCCCCGTCCAGGCTGGCGACGGCGCCTTTCGCGGCCGCCTTGAGCGCGCGGTCGAGCTCCGCGTCGGGCGCGGTCCTGCCGGCGGCGATGACCGGGTCCAGATCGGCATCGGAAGATTCCGGCGGGTCGTGCCCGCAACGTTGCGCGCAGGCGGAAGCGGCGGCGGTCAGCCGCACCGACGCCGCCATGACGTTCGGCGCGTAGAGTATGTTGCCGAAGGCGGTGTCGGGTCGGTCGAGGCGAAGCCGGACCGCGCTCAGCTTCGGGTCGTAATAGGCCGGAAGCCGCAGCCGGGGCTTGATCGGCGCGTTGAAAAAGGACCCGGGTTCCAGGGTGCCGTCGGGACAGGGCACCGGATCGCCGGGCTTCGTCCGGAACAGATAATGCGCGCTCGGCCCGTCGCAAAAGTTCCACCAGCCGGGATTGTGGACCGCCAGCCGGACCATGAAGCTCTGATTGTCGAACTTGTTCTTGGGCGTTGCCGGCTTCCCGTCCACGTCGATGACATAGGCCTGGTAATAGCCCTGGAAGCCCTTGCTGTTCGTGGGAAGGCCGAACCATTCGATCGCCAGCTTGAAGCTGTTTATCCTCTTGGCGAACAGCTCGGGGGCGGCGATCTCGAGCGTGGCGCCCTTTACCGGCGGCGATCCGAAAAGGAGGAAGGGCTGGCTGGTGTCGACCGGTCCTGCCGGCGTCGAAGCCTGGAGATCGGCCAGGCCGCCGACCCCGACGTCGATCGCCAAAGCCGAGAGCCTCATCTTCGAAAGCAAAGCGTAAGGATAGGCCGTGACGCTGCCGGCCGGCGAGCTCAGGACGACAGGATCCTGCAGCAGGTTGGCCACCAAGGCCGGCATGTCCGTGCCGGGAACCGTCTCATCCTCCGCCGGCGCGGCGGCATTGGTGCCGGCGGCCCCGGTCGAGAGCGCGACGAACGGATCGGCATCGGGGCCGAGCATGAACGACAAGTTGAAGCAGAGAGAGTCCGGCGCCGGATACCTGACGTCGTACCGCTTGATGTCCACCCAGCCGCCGGCGGTCGAGTAGCGCAGCGCGAACGCGGCCCCCATCAGGGCGGTGAACACGTCCTCCGGCGCCATCCCGCCCGCCGCGGCGCCCAGGCTTTCGAGCAACGTCGTCAGTTCCGCCATGCTGCGGGGCGCGACCGTCAATCGCAGCGTGACCGTGCGCGTGCCGCCGGTGAGCATCAGCGCGGGGCTCGCCACGACGAACCCCAGCGATGCCAGCGCTGTCGTCAGCACCCCGTCGGTGCCCGTGGACGTATTGCCGAAAAGCGGGAAGGGCTCGGCGATCCGCGGCATCGTGTCCGCAAGCGCGACCGTGCCGGTCAGCACCTGGGCGGGGATCGAGAATGCCCCCTGGCCAGGCATTTCGGTGACGGTGAGGGTCCGCAGCGACTCGACCGAGGCGGCGTCGATGCTGAGCGCCGAATCCAGAGCGTAGGCGATGCTCTCGCCGTCGGCATCGGTGCCGGCGAGGAACCGGGTGAAGCGGGGCAGCTCGACGCGGGCGAAGCCTTGGGCCGGAGTGAAGGCGAGGTACACGGAATCGGGGGTGCCGGCGCGGCTCGTCTGGCGCAGCACCTCGCTCTGGTAGAATCGGATCAGCCGCTCCGGGAAAGTGTTGATCGAATCCTGGGCGTGGCGGAACAGCCTGGCGAAGGCGTCGTACAGGCCCGATTGAGGCGGGTGCGAACTGTCTTCGAACGAGGCTTCGAGCGCGGCCAGCGCTGCCTCGCGCTCCTGGTCCAGCACCGTCACCAAAGCAGCGACCAGCGCTTCGATAAGGTCGAGCAGCTGCCGGAACCAGTCGTCCCCGCCGTGGCGCAGCCTGTGCTCGAGCGGGGCTCCGCCAAGGTGAAAAGCGAGGCGGCGCGCCGGCGCAGTGAGCAGGTCGCGCCGGTCCGAGCCGATCAGGCCGGCCAGCGCCCGCTCGACGTCCGCCTGATTGGTCCTTTCCCTCCCCTGGATTCGGATCAGCCGCAGGATCACGGCAATCACCTCCCGCAGGCGCTCGAGCCGCGTCTCGAACGAACCGGCGTCGCGCAGCGCGGCCAGGAGCCGGTCGAGCACGGCCTCGATGCCCGCCGGATCGAGGCTGGCGAGCGCTTGGCCGATGCTGGGATCGCCGAGGAAGAAGGCCGACCAGTCGCCGTCCGGCACGTCACTCAGGTCGTAGAAACTGATCAGGGCGCCGTAATCGGGGGCGAAGGCGAGCAGGTCGGCAAGACTGCGCCCGTCGACCTTCACCGCGTTCGGTTTGGGCGCCGAGCGCGCGCGGTCCAGCTGGGTGGGGGCGCCGTTGAGGACGAGAAGGTCGGCCGGCGCGGCCATCTTTATCCCTTCACAGCGCGGGCGGCGCGAGCGTCGCCTCGGCCAGGTAGAACGGATAGACCAGGTTGCTTCGCGCGTTCGTCTGGCGGACGACGAAATCGACGGAGATGGCCAGCTCGCCGTACAGCGGGTCGACCTCATAGACGTCGACCCGCAGCACGTCGATCCGCGGCTCCCAGTCGAGGATCGCTTTCTCGATCAGCGACCTGATGTCGTTGGCCAAAGTTTCGGTAAGCGAGTCGAAGACCTTGAGGCGAAGGCCGGTGCCGTAGGTGGCGAGCATGATCCGCTCGCCCATGTTCGTCGAAAACAGCACCCACAGGCATTGCTTGATGTTGACGACGTCGCTCGACATGACGACCGTTGCGTTCTGCCGGCTGAAGGTCGGCGGAAAGGCCCAGCCGGTGCCGAGGAAGCTGCGCGGCGGCGCGTCGGCCATCCTATCCCCCGATCATCACGGTCGGCAGCCCGAGCACGATGGTGCCGCCATGGGCGGTGCTGTCGCCCATCCGCGCGGCGGGCCGGCCGCCGATCGTCACCGTCGCCGAACCCTTCACCACCGAATCGGGTGGACCGACGCAGACGCAGAGATCGCCGACGCAGGCGGCCGGCAGTCCGCCGATCAGCACGGTCGGCATGCCCGGCCCGGTGATCGGTCCGCCGACATGCGGCACCGGCGGTACGCCCGGGGTCACCATCGGGCAGGTGTGCATATCGGTCACTCGGGCGGCGGGGGGCATGGATCTGTCTCCTGGGGGCGGGTCAATTGATCTTCACCATGCCGCCCTGCACGGTGACCATGCCGCTGGACGTCAGCTTCGCCTCGGCGGATCCCTGGGCTGCGAAGCTGGTGTCGGCATTGGCCTTGATGGTCAGGCCGGCAATCTCCACGCCGCCGGTACCCTTGATCGAAACCTTGCCCTGGGCGGCGATCGCCACGTCGGTCTTGGCGGTGAGCGTGATCTTGGCGGCGCTGTCGACGGTGATTCCGCCCGACGCCATGGTGACGATATTGCCGTTCATGTCCTTGATCGTCACGGTGCCCGCCTTGTCGTCGAGCCGGACGCTCTGCTTCTTCGGGGTGGAGATCTCCACCGCCGGCAAGTCCTCGAAGAAATCGACGCGCAGCTTGGAGCGCGTCATGATCACTTTCTGGTTGTTCTTCGCGTCCGGGGTTACCGGCGGCGGGTTCTTCTTGCTGTACAGGCTGCCGACGATCACCGGGAAGCGGGGGTCGCCGTTCATGAAGGCGACCACCACTTCGTCACCGATCTCGGGATAGAATTCGGCGCCGATCGCGTTCGACGCATAGAAGCTCCCCAGCCGCGCCCAGACACCCAGGCTTCCCGCCTGCAGGAGCGGCAGCTGGACCTGGACCCGAAACTCGCCGTCCGGGTCGCCGTCGGTCTTGAGGACGATCCCGGTCTGCAGATTGGCGACCGGCGGCATCTGGCCCGAGGCGCCGGGAGCGGCGACCTCGGGCGCGGTCGCGGCGAACCATTGCGGCGACATTCCGATCTCGACGTTCGTCATCCACAGGCCATCGGCGACGGCGTGGTGCACGGCCGAGACATAGGCGTTGCCGTTGAACCGGTCGCCGAGCCCCTCCAGCTCGACCATGCAGCCGGGCGTGGCGAGGGCATTGCCCTGGAAGCGGATTCCGCCGCGGATCTTGGCGAGCTTCGCCTTGAGCAATTCGGCCGAGGACCAGTCGGTGAGGTCGGCCTGTTCCAGCGTGCCGCCGGTCTGCTGCGGAAATTGGGCGACGCCGAACACCGAGGCGAGCTTCTCGGAAGAGATATTGCCGGGCTCGGTTACGCTCGCGCTCGCTTTCCCGGAAACCGCCAGCTTTTGGGTGGCCGGATCCCAGGCGAAGCTCTGGATGGCGCCGGCGGCATATTGGGTCGAGGCGTCCATCGCCGCGCGGAAATCGAGGATCGACTCCCCATAAGTGAGACTCAGTACCGGCAGCTTGCTCGTATCGGGCGGCGCCACCGCCACCGCTCCGTCCGACACGATCGTCACCATGCCGTTCAGCTGGGCGCGGATCAGCATCAAATCCCAGTCCGTCGCATAATATTGGACGATCGAGGGCTGGACGGGCGAGGTCGTCGCGACGGTCGCATCCAGCCCCGCCTGGGCGATCAGCTTCTTGATGACGTCGCTGTCGGTCATCTGCTCGAAGATCGCGTTCTTGCGCGCGAGCGTCATCGCCATCGCCTTGTCGGTGGCTTCCACGATGAGGCGGGAAGGACCGCCCTGGCTCACCTCCAGGCCCTGGCGGTAGATCAGGCCGGAGAAGATCTGGGTTTCCTTCGAATCGTAGCCGACCTTGATCGTCAGCGCGTTGCCCGGGATCAGGGCCTCAGTCTCGCTGATCGGGAAGGTGGCTTCCGCCGGGCTGCCGTCGGAGATGACGATGCGGGCCTGGGGCAGTTTGTTGACGCCCGTCCGGATGTCGATCGATTCGATCTGATAGGCGCTGTCGAGCGCCTTGCCGTTCGTCGCGATGGTGCTCGAGACGAGGGCGCCGGCCATCTGGACGGGCGAAGGCGCGCTCATATCGCCGGCCCGCTGAGCGGCGGAAACAGCAATTGCATGCCGGGCGGCAGCTGGCGGAATCCGGTCAGCCCGTTGAACGCCGCGACCTTCAGATAATAAGTGCTGCTGCCGTAGATCCGGTGGCACAAGGCCGGCAGCGTGTCGCCGGCCTTGAGCGTGACCAGATGGGTCAGATCGGGCGAGGTGGTGTTCGCTTCCGCCGCCAGCTGCTTCTCGCTGGTGAAGGACAGGAAGGTCACCGCCACCTTGGCGCGCAGCGGCGTGCCGCTCGGCTTGAACAAGGTATAGGTCACCTTCATCTTGCTCAGCACGCACTGGAACTGGAGCTGCGCCCAGGAAAGCTTGATGTAATTGGGCCGGTGGATGGCGCCATTGAGGGTCGCCACCAGCTTGGTGAAGGCATCGATCAGCCCCGCCACCCCGTCCTTCGGCATCGGCGTGCCCGAGATCGGCGGGGGGATGACGCCCGTGGCGTCGAACACGAGATCGAACGAGACGGTCTCCTGGCCGACCTGGTCGAACTCCGGCGAGGGGCCGTTGCTGCCCGGCGCCTGGCGGTCGGCGTAGCAGATTGTGAAATCGTGGGTGTAGGTGGCCGGGTTGATCCACACCGTGAACGGCTTGCCGATCTGGCTGTTATATTCGGCGTCCGAAAAGGCCGTGATCATCATCCGCTCGAGGCTGGCGGACATGTCAGCGCGCCTCGCTCATCCGCAGCTCGCGGAGCACGGCACGCACGCAGTCGTCGACCATGTTGTCGCGCTGCGCCGGAGTCATCCCGCCCGGCTGTGAGCCGCAGCCGCCCGCGCCGGCCCCAGACGGTCCGGACGGCCCCTGCTCCGGATCGCGAACCGCCATGTGGACCCCGATCTCGCTGATGTGCAGCGGCATGTCCGCCTCCCCCTCAGGAACCGATCAGCGCCGAGACGAGCGGCACCATGCTCGCGGCTTCGTTCAGCGGCATGCGCGTGACGGTCGCGTAGGAGAATTCGAGCAACTCGGTCAGGACCTCGTTCTTCTGGGAATCGAACGGACCGGTCACCCAGCGCACCGGCCAGGCCCGGGCGAAGTTCCAGGCGACCAGCGGGATCCCGTTCGCCCCCAGCAGCATGACGACGACCGTCTGCGTCAGGATCGGCGCGTTCAGAGTGGAGCCGACCGTCTGCGCCGCCCATTCCGAAAGGAAGGAAGGCTTGGTCACATAGCCCCGCTTGAGGACGAGGTTGGGGGACTTGGTGACAGTCGGAAGCGCGTGGGCGAAGCGGTTCTCGCCGCCTTCGGTCACCGACTCGGTCTCCAGCTTCGCCTCGATCCCCGATATGTCCTGGAAGCTCGCATCGGCCACGCTCATCGCCTGCAGCGCGGTGCCGCTTCCCGCCACCGCGACGGTGAAATAGAAGGCCGGTGGCGGGAAGTAGCCGGTCGCGGTCACTAGGGCGCCGAGACGACCATGGTCTCGAACGCGACGTCGAGGCTTTCGACCGCGACCTCATTGCCCTCCGATTTGAGGTCGGTGCCGGTGACCTTGATCGGAAAGGCATTGTTCAGCGTCCACACCATCTTCGGCGCCGCGGTCTCGTCGAGCAGGCTGACCACCACGGTGACCCGGGCGATCGTGTTCAGCTTGATCGTGTCGAACCAGGTCCACAGCGTCGTGTCGTTGATGAAGATGCCCTTGCGCATCGTCACGTTGCCGACCTTGCCGAGGCCGGGCATCTTGATCGGATAGAAGATCGGGCTGTCGCCGTGCCGATATTCGATCGGCGTGTTCTCGGTGCTGAGGCCGGTCACCTCCTGGAAGCTGACCGTCCCTGACGGAAATCCGGCCACGGAGAAATAGAATTTGGGAAGCGGCCATACGGCGTCTTCGACTTCGCCTGCCATGTCGGTCTCCTGTCGTTAACGAGTTGAGGAAAAGCGCGGAAATGTCCTGCCGCGATCAGACGCCCTGCATCGTCTGGGTGAAGGTGAGCTCGATGAACTCGGCCGGATGGATCATCTGGACCGTGACGTTGACGATCATGTAGCCGTTGAGCACGTCGAGGCCGCTCATCGTCGTCGGTACGCCGCATTTGACGCTGAAGGCGTCGCTCGCTTTGTCGC
>JAXDPG010000034.1:0-2724 GCA_034668485.1 Sphingomonadales bacterium | reverse complement strand
GCGAAGACGTCGCGCCAGGCGCTGCGCTGCTCGGCGCTCAGGCCCGCGGAGACGTCGCCGCCGCCGTCGGCCAGAACGGGCGCTGCGGGCATGGCCAAAGCGGCGGCCAGCAGGAGGGACCAGAGTTTCATTCGTTCACCTCTTCGATCAGCATCTGGAGGTCGGCCCAGGCCAGCGCCTTGAGACGGGGCGAGTCCAGCAATTGTCGCGGTGCAATGGTTACCAGAGCCTTGACGGGCCCCGCATGGGTTTCGAGCGAGTGCCAGCGGCCGCGCGCCTGAGCCACCGAAAGGCCGAGCAGGGCCTTGGCGCAGGCGTCGCCGAACAGCAGCACCGCCTTGGGCGCGGCCAGGCCGACATGGTGACGGGCGAGCGCGGCGCAGCTCTTCGCCGCCTCGCCGCCGAGCTGGCCCGAGGGCGAGCGGATGCACGACAAAGCGGCGAGATAGATCGACTCGCGGTCGCGGCCGATCGCGGCCAGCATGCGCTCGAACAGCCGGCCCGGCTCGCCGCTGATCAGGGTGCCGGCGGCGCAATCCTCGCCGGCCGGCATGTCGGCGAGGATCATCAGCCCGGAAGCGGGATCGCCGGCCGGGCAGACGCGCGGCACCGCGGGCGCGGCGAAAGCGAGGCGATCGATCGACGCGAGCCAGGCCTGGAACAGGTCGAGCTGACCCGGGAGAGCCTCGCCCTGGACTTCGGGCGCCGCCGGGGCCGCCGGCGGCGCTTCCCGCGCCCTGGGCCGAAGCCAGTCGCGCGGGGCCTCGTCGACGAGGGTGTCGACCCCCGCCTCGGCCCACCAGCCCAGCGCGCTTTCGGCGGCGGCCGGCCAATATGCATCGTCACCCCTCTCCACGTCCGCCATGGAGTCCGCGGCGGGCGGGCTGGTCAACCTCAAAATCTCTATCTATCTGCCAGACGTGGGCTGCCTGCGACGATGCGAGTTGCGCCGCAGCCCGGCAAGGAGCGCTTGATGTCCGAACGCGAGTCGATGCCCTATGACGTGGTGATCGTCGGCGCCGGTCCCGCCGGCCTCGCCGCCGGCATCCGCCTCAAACAGCTCGCCGGGGAAGCGGGACTCGAGCTCAGCGTCTGCATCCTCGAAAAAGGCTCGGAAGTCGGCGCCCACATCCTCTCCGGCGCCGTCATCGATCCGCGCGCGATCGACGAGCTCCTGCCCGATTGGCGCGAGCGGGGCAGCCCGCTCACCGTCCCGGTCGTCGAGAACCACCATTGGGTGCTGACCCGCAAAGGCAAATATTCGCTGCCGCATCTGATGATGCCGCCGTTCATGAACAACAAGGGCACATACACCGCCTCGCTGGGCAATTTCTGCCGCTGGCTGGCGGGCCAGGCCGAGGCGCTGGGAGTCGAGATATTTCCCGGCTTCGCCGCGGCGGAAGTGCTGTTCAACGAGGACGGCTCGGTCAAAGGCGTCGCCACCGGCGACATGGGCGTCGCCCGCGACGGCACCCACCGTCCGGACTATCAGCCCGGCATGGAGCTGCACGGCCGCTATACCTTCTTCGCGGAAGGCGCCCGGGGCCACCTCACCAAGCAGCTCAAGCGCGTTTTCGACCTCGACCGCGAGAGCGAACCGCAGGTCTACGGCATCGGCCTCAAGGAGCTTTGGGACATCGATCCCGCGAAGCATTGCCCGGGCCGGGTCATCCACACCCAGGGCTGGCCGCTCGACGACGCCTGGGGCGGCGGGTTCCTCTACCACCAGGAGGCGGGCCAGGTCGCCCTGGGCTTCGTGGTCGCTCTCAACTACCGCAACCCGCATTTGTCGCCGTTCGAGGAGTTCCAGCGCTGGAAGCAGCATCCGGCGATCCGCGAGATTCTGGAGGGCGGGCGCCGCGTCTCCTACGGCGCCCGCGCGATCAACGAAGGCGGCTGGCAGGCCGTGCCGAAGCTCGCCTTCCCGGGCGGGGCGCTGATCGGCTGCACCGCCGGCTTCGTCAACGTGCCGCGCATCAAGGGCCGCCACACGGCGATGAAGTCGGGCATGCTCGCGGCCGAAGCCGCTTTCGCGGCGATCGCCGCCGAGCGCAGCAGCGATGAATTGACGGGCTATGAGGAATCGCTCCGAAACAGCTGGATAGCGGCGGAACTTAAGACGGTGCGCAATGCCGAACCACTGGTCGCCCGCTTCGGTGGAACGATGGGCACCTTGCTTGCCGGAATCGACATGTGGATGCGCACCCTGAAGATCGGCCTGCCGTTCACTCTGAAGCATCATCCCGACCACGAGACGCTCTACCGCCGCGACCTCGTTCCGCCGATCGACTATCCCAAGCCCGACGGCGTGATCAGCTTCGACCGCCTGTCCTCGGTGTTCATTTCCAACACCAATCACGAGGAGGACCAGCCGGTCCACCTGACGCTGAAAGATCCGGCCATCCCGACCGAGGTCAACCTGCCTCTCTACGACGGGCCTGAGCAAAGATATTGTCCCGCGGGAGTCTATGAGTTCGTCGAGGAGGCGGCCGGGCCGCGGCTTCAGATCAACGCCCAGAATTGCGTCCACTGCAAGACGTGCGACATCAAGGACCCGACCCAGAACATCAATTGGGTCGTGCCAGAAGGCGGAGGAGGGCCGAATTATCCCAACATGTAAGTTGATCGGCTGCTTTATGGTCGGAACGGCGCTGGTTGTGTCGGCGCCGGCCATCGCCGCGCGAAACCCGGCCAGCGGCAATCCGGCCTTGACCTATGTCCACG
>JAXDPG010000033.1:0-3311 GCA_034668485.1 Sphingomonadales bacterium | reverse complement strand
GGCCCGTCCGCCACGGCCTCACCGGCGATTTCGAGGTCCCGGCCCCTTATTACCCGGCGGTCGAGGCGGACGCCCAGCAGGCGCGCCAGCTCGCCGGCCTCGAGCGCGCCCGCCCCTTCTGGCGGGTCGAGGGCGAGGACGGCATCGCCTACATAGAGCTGGAGCCGACCACCGCCTCCGGGACGATCAGCCTGCGCTTCAACTTCCGCGACGGCGAAGCGGCGCGCGAGCAGCGGCTCGAAGCCTGGCTCGATCCGGGCCGGCGGCCGTGGACGATCGTCGGGCTCGCCGAGGGGACGGTCGGCTACAACCGGCTGCAGGGCAAGGTCGAGGAGCTCGGCGAGGCCGACGGGAACGACATCGTCGAGGGCCGGCTCGCGCTCTACGCCAAGGGCCGCATCCGCGGCAAATGGCTGATGACGCTCGCTTATGACAGCGACAAGAAGGAGGAGGAGACGCGCTTCGGCGGAGTCATCGACCCCGACGCCTATTACACCGTCTATGCCGACCGCAGCGAACGCCGCTACGACGCCGCCTCGGTCCGGAAGCTCTATTTGAAGCTCGAGCGCCCGCAATTCTATGCCTTGTTCGGCGATTACGAGACCGGCATCGACGAGCCCGAGCTCGCCCGCTACGTGCGCGCCTTCAACGGGGTCAAAGCCGAATATCGCTCCGAGCGCCTCTCGGCGACCGCCTTCGCCGCCGACAGCCCCAACCGGCACCGCCACGACGAGATCCAGGGCAACGGCCTCAGCGGCCCCTATGCGCTGGGCGCCCGCAACATCCTCGCCAACAGCGAGCGGATCGCGATCGAGGTGCGCGACCGGCTTCGCTCCGACCGGATCGTCGAGCGCCGACTGCTGTCGCGCTACGTCGACTACGACGTGGATTATGCCGCCGGCACCTTGCGGTTCAAGCAGCCGGTCCTCAGCCGCAGCTCGGCGCTCGATCCGCAATTCATCGTCGCCGACTATGAAGTCGACGGCATCGCCGGCCGGACGCTCAATGCCGGGGGCCGGGCGAGCTGGCGGAGCAAGGACGGGAAGGTGCAGGCCGCCGCGACCGCCATCAGCGATTCGAACGGGGACTCGCGCACCAATCTCGCCGGCGCGGACGTGCGCTATCGGCCGTCGGCGTCGACCGAGATCCGGGCCGAGGTCGCGGTCAGCGACAATGAGGCGAAGACCGGCTCGGGCGTGCCGTCGACGGGCACCGCCACGGCCTGGCAGGTCGAGGCCGAGCATCACGGCTCGAAGCTCGACCTGCTCGCTTACGCCCGCGAGCGCGAGGCCGGCTTCGGCCTCGGCCAGACCAGCGGCGCCGAGGACGGCACCCGCAAGTTCGGGTTCGACGCCCGTGCCCGCTTCGGCGAGGCCTGGTCGCTGACCGCGAGCGGCTGGCACGAGGACTATCTCGGCAGCGAGGCTCGGCGGATCGCCGCCCGCGCCCTCGTCGAATATCGCACGCCGGACCTGGCGGCGCGCGCCGGCCTCACCTTCGCCGACGATCGCCTCGCCGACGGCCGCACCGCCCGCTCGACCATCCTCCAGCTCGGCGCGACCAAAAGGCTGCTCGACAACAAGCTCGAGCTGGACGGCCAGACCGAAATCCCGCTCGGCACCGCGGAGAGCATCGACTTTCCCCCCCGTCACCGCCTCAGCGCGCGCTATGCCGTGACCAGCGGCATCCAGCTGGTCGGCGCCTACGAGATCGCCGACGGCAAGACTGTCGACGCCCGCACCGCCCGCCTCGGCTTCGACGTCCAGCCCTGGGCCGGCGCCCGCATCGCGCTCAGCGGCAATGTCCAGGACATCGCCGAATACGGCCCGCGCAGCTTCGCCGCCTTCGGCCTCTCCCAGTCGCTCGTGCTCGATAAGCATTGGTCGGTGGATTTCTCGGTCGACGCCAACAAGACGCTCGGCGGCATCGACCCCGCGCGAGTGCTCAACCCGCTCCACCCGGTCGCCAGCGGCGGCTTCATCGGCGGCGGCGCCGGGACCCTGACCGAGGATTTCACCGCCGTCACCGCCGGCTCGACCTACCGCGCCGGCCGGTGGAGCGTCACCGGACGCGCCGAATATCGCGCCGGCGACCAGGGCGACCGCTACGGCCTCACCGCCGCGGCGCTGCGCCAGATGGGCGATGGCGAGGCGGTCGGCGGTTCCTTCAACTGGTTCGTCGCCAATGCGGCGGACGGGGCCGAGACCCGCACCGCCAACCTCCAGCTCAGCTGGGCGCATCGCCCGGCCGGCAGCCGCTGGTCCTGGCTCGAGAAATTCGAGCTGCGCGAGGATCGGGTCGAGGGCGCCGTGGCCGGGCGGCCGGGGCCGATCGGAATCCCGCTGACGATCAGCGGCGACGCCCGCTCCCGCCGCGCCGTCAACGCGCTTTCGCTCAACTACTCCGCCGAAGGCCGCTCCGAGCTCTCCTTCTTCTGGGGCTCGCGCTACGTTTCGGAGAAGTTCGGCGACCAGGACATTGGCGGCTTGAGCAACGTCGTCGGCGCCGATTTCCGGTTCGACCTCAGCGATACGATCGACGTCGGAATCGCCGGCACCGTTCGCGCCGGCATAGACGGCCGCGCCTTCGCCTGGTCGGCCGGGCCCAGCCTCGGCTTCACGCCGTTCGACAATGGCTGGCTGTCGGTCGGCTGGAACCTGGCCGGCTTCCACGACCGCGACTTCGAGGAGGCCCGCTACACGCGCAACGGGCCTTACGTGACGATGCGCTTCAAGTTCGACCAGCTCACCCTCCAGTCGCTGCTGGGAGGCGCCCGGTGATGCGCGTCCTTCGCCTGCTCATCTGCGTCCTCGTGACATTGCTTGCCGGCACACCGGCGGCGGCGGCGACCTACACGCTGACTCCCAGCCAGGACACGGACGTTCGGCAGAATGGCGGCGGGGTCGCCAATTGCGGCGCTTGCACCCAGCTCTCCGTGCGCAACCATTCGACGGGCGAATATCGCCCGCTCTACCAGTTCGACCTGTCGGCAATCCCCGCCGGCTCGCGGCTGGTCAGCGCCACCCTTCGGTTGTGGGTGACCGGGGCCGAAAACAGCAGCGTCGGAGTCTATCGGGTGACCCAGAGCTGGTCGGAAGGTACCTTGACCTGGGCGAATAGCGGCGGCGTCTCCCACGACGCCAGCGTCGTCGCCACCTTCACCCCGGCGTCCAGCGGCCGCTATTACGACATCGACGTCGCCTCGCTGGTCGCGCTGTGGCGCGCCGGGACGGCGAATAATGGCCTGATCCTGAAGATCGGCGGCAACAACACCCTCGCCACCTTCACCAGCAAGGAATGGGCGACCGCCA
>JAXDPG010000032.1:0-2532 GCA_034668485.1 Sphingomonadales bacterium | reverse complement strand
CTCGGAATCGCCCAGATGCTGGGCGAATATGGAGTGGCGGATCCGGCCGAGGCGCCCGGCGTCGAGGACGTGCTCGAGGCGACGTTCCGAAGCGCGGGCAAGCCGATCTCGAGCGTCGAGGACGGCGATTCGGTGTTCGCCTCCCTGAGCTCGCTGCCCGAAAAGTTGCAGACCGAGTTGCTGCTCGAGGCGATCGAGCCCGTGCCGCCGGCCGGGCCGGCGGACCAGGCGGCCGAGGCGACGGGCGAGCTCGAATGGGTGGCCGGCCATGACGAGGCGATGAGCCTCGAGGGCGAGGGCGGATTCCCGCCCGCGCTGTTCGACGTCCTGGTCCGCCGCCGCAACGCCGCCTGGAGCGAATGGCTCGAGGCGCGGCTGAAGAAGCCGGGCACCTTGCTGTTCGCGGTCGGGGCCGGGCATCTCGCCGGACGCGAATCGGTGCAGGCGATGCTGGCGCAGCGCGGCCTTCGCGTGAAGCGCGTCGATTGAGCGCCGCGATGCCGTTGCGGCGGAAATGGGCCCTGGCGGCGGGCTTGCTGATGCTGCCGCTCGCCGCCTGCGCCGGGGCGGCGGAGCCGGCCAAGCCGGCGGCGAAGCATCCGGCCTTGTGGAAGCTGGCCGACTCGGACACCCGGATCTGGCTGTTCGGCACCATCCACCTCCTGCCCGAGGGGCAGAGCTGGCGCACCCCCGCCCTCGACTCGGCGCTGGCCGGATCGGACGAGCTGGTGCTCGAGGTCGCCAATGTCGACGATTTGATGGCGAGCGCGCAGGCGATGCAGAAGCTCGGAGTCTCGCCCGGGCTGCCGCCGATCGCCGAGCGGGTGCCCGAGGCGAAAAGGGCGGCGCTGCGCGCGATGATCGCCGAGAGCGGCTATCCGGAAGCCGTCTACGACAAGCTCGAGACCTGGGCGGCGGCCTTGCCCTTGCTCGGGGTGAGCTTCCGGCGGCTCGGCCTCGACGCGCAGCTGGGGGTCGAGCGGCAGATCGGGGCGCCGTTCCGGGCGCGCGGCAAGAAGGTCAGCGGGCTCGAGACGATCGAGCAGCAATTCGGCTTCTTCGACACTTTGTCGGAAGACGCGCAGCGGGCGCTGCTGCTCGCCGTGGTCGAGGACGGCGCCGACACCAAGGCGCAGTTCCAAGCGATGCTCGACGCCTGGTCGGCGGGCGACCTCGACGGGATTGCGCGCACGTTCGACGACGAGACCCAGATGTCGCCGGAGCTGAAGGAAGCGCTGATGCGCCGGCGCAACGCCGCCTGGGCGGACTGGCTGGCGAAGCGGCTGGACCAGCCCGGCACGGTGTTCGTGGCGGTCGGCGCCGGCCATCTGGCGGGCGCGGATTCGGTGCAGACGATGCTCAGGGCAAAGGGGCTCGACGCGAAACGGGTGCAATAGGCTCCCGCCTTAGCGTTCCCCGCTCCCTTGCCTTCGCGGACCCCCTCCCCTATAGGCCCGCTTCCCCGTTCATGGTCATCCCTGGAGGCGTGAGCGCGGGCGTTTCGATCAATCCGTTTTGAAAGGCATGCATATGAGCGAACAGCTTACGCTGTCGGCCGAGACGCGCGAGCGGGTGGGCAAGGGAGCCTCCCGCGCAATGCGTCGCGAAGGCCGAGTCCCCGCCGTCGTCTACGGCAACAAGGAAGAGCCCCTCGCCGTCCACGTCGAGGAAAAGGCGCTGATGAAGATGCTCGGCACCGGGCATTTCATGAATTCGGTGGTGATGGTCGACGTCGCCGGCGGCCCGACCGCCCGCACCCTGCCCAAGGACGTCCAGTTCCACCCGGTCACCGACCGGCCGCTGCATGTCGATTTCCTGCGCATCTCCGAGCACAGCAAGGTCCACGTCAACGTTCCGATCAAGTTCGTCGGCGAGGACCGCTCGCGCGGCCTCAAGCGCGGCGGAGTGCTCAACTCGGTGCGCCACGAGCTCGAGCTCGTCTGCGACGCCGCCGAGATACCGGACGAGATCGAGATCGACCTGGCCGGCCTCGACATCGGCGATTCGCTCCACTTCTCGGCGGTCACCCTGCCCAGGGGCGTCGAGAGCGCGATCACCGACCGCGACTTCACCATCGCCACCATCGTGCCGCCCTCGGGCCTCAAGATGGAGGCCGAGGACGCGGCGGCCGCCGAGGCCGAGCCTGCTTCGGCCGAAGTGCCGCTGGTCGGCGAGGACGAGGCCGCAGGCGAGTCCGCAGGCGAGGCCGAAGAGGGCTGATGGCCATCCTCGGCTGGCTCGGCTCGCTCTTCGGCTCCAGGGCCGTCGAGGTGCCGGGCCAGCCGGCGGACGCTCCCGTCGACACGGCCTGGAAGGGGTTCGAACCGGTGCAGATCTGGGTCGGCCTCGGCAATCCCGGAGCGAGCCACGCCATGCAGCGGCACAATGTCGGCTTCATGGCGGCGGACTCGATCGCCGCGGCCCACGGTTTCGAGCCGCCCAGGAAGAGCTTCCACGGCTGGGCCCAGCAGGGGCGGATCGGCGGGACTCGAATCCTGCTGCTCAAGCCCGCCACCTTCATGAACGACAGCG
>JAXDPG010000031.1:0-4235 GCA_034668485.1 Sphingomonadales bacterium | reverse complement strand
GCGGCGAGCGTGTCGCCGGGGCTGTGGTAGCGCGTCTCGTTGCCGATGATGGCGAAGTTTAGGATCGTCCACGGCCGGTCGCGGAAGACGGAGACGTCGGTATCGTTGGGGATCAGCCGGTAGAAGTCGGCGCTCGCCGAATTGGCCGACGGGCGTTCCGCGGATCGGGCGAAGGCGGCGACGGCGGCGGCGTTGGGCCGGCTGGTCTCGAACATCAAGGCCGGGCCGGTGACGCCGCGCGCCTCGACGTTGACGACCGCCTCGACCTGCGCCGCCAGCGGGTTGTGCCGGACGAAGGCGCGGGCGCCGATCAGCCCGGCCTCCTCGCCTTCGTCGAACAGCAGCAGGACGGGGCGCTCGAGCGGCCGGTCCTTCAGCAAGGCCGCCGTCTCGAGCATCACCGCGACGCCGATGCCGTCGTCGGCGGCGCCCGGGCCGACCGGCGTCGAATCGTAATGGGAGACCATCATCACCGCCCGCCCCGTGGCCGGCCCGATCCGGGCGAGCACGTTGCGAATGCGCGCACACGAGACGGCGCGGCTCCTGGCGGTACCGTTGCAGGTGACGTCGTCGGTCACCGTCGGGCTGAGCCCCATTCCGCGCAATTCGGCGAGAAGCCGTTCGCGCACGGCATCGTCGGCGGCGCTGTCCACCGGATGCGGCCGCTGGTCGCCGAGGATGCGATGCAGCCGCGCAAGCGCCCGGGCGGTATCGAACTCGCCGGCCGCCACCCGGTCCGGCACGTCCGGCGGCGCCACCAGCGCGCCTTTGAACCAGAAAGCGGTCATCAACAGCAGCAGCAGCAACGCCGCGACTATCCCGGTGCGTTTCATCTTGTCCCCCGTCGCCGCATCGCCATATCGCTTTGGCCGCGCCGCTGCGATAGCAGGCATTCGGCTTCCAGCTGGAGTTTCAGGTCATGGGTTATCGGGTGGTTGTGGTCGGCGCGACCGGCAATGTCGGGCGCGAGATGCTCAATATCCTCGCCGAACGACAATTCCCGCTCGACGAGATCGCTGCCGTCGCGTCGCCGCGCTCGACGGGCGACGTCATCGATTTCGGCGATTCGGGGCGGGAGCTCAAGGTCCGCAACATCGAGCATTTCGACTTCGCCGGCTGGGACATGGCTTTGTTCGCCGCCGGCTCGACCGTGGCGAGGGACTATGCGCCGAAGGCCGCGGCCGCGGGCTGCACCGTCATCGACAACAGCTCGCTCTACCGGATGGACCCCGACGTGCCGCTGATCGTGCCGGAGGTGAACCCGCAGGCGATCGACGGCTATCGCCGCAGGAACATCATCGCCAACCCCAATTGCTCGACCGCGCAGATGGTGGTGGCGCTGAAGCCGCTCCACGACGCCGCCGGCATCCGCCGGGTCGTCGTTTCGACCTATCAGTCGGTGTCGGGCGCCGGCAAGAAAGGCATGGACGAATTGTTCGAGCAGAGCCGCAACATCTTCGTCGGCGACTCCAACGAGCCCGCCGTCTTCACCAAGCAGATCGCCTTCAACGTCATCCCCCATATCGACGAGTTCCTCGACGACGGCTCGACCAAGGAGGAGTGGAAGATGGTGGTCGAGACCAAGAAGATCCTCGATCCGAAGATCAAGGTGACCGCGACCTGCGTTCGGGTGCCCGTCTTCGTCGGTCATTCGGAGTCGATCAACATCGAGTTCGAGCGCGAGATTTCGGCGGAGGAGGCCCGAAGCATCCTGCGCGAGGCGCCCGGGATCATGCTCGTCGACAAGCAGGAGGACGGCGGCTACGTCACGCCTGTCGAGGCGGTCGGCGAATATGCCACCTACGTCAGCCGGGTGCGCGAGGACCCGACCGTCGAGAACGGCCTCAACCTGTGGTGCGTCTCGGACAATCTGAGGAAGGGCGCCGCGCTCAACGCCGTCCAGATCGCCGAGCTGCTCGGCCGCAAGCACCTCCAGAAGGCGGCCTGACGCTGGCGGCCTCGCGCGGATTGCGGCCGTGCGCGGTTTGACCCGGGGCTGGGCGGCGCTTCCGGCCGCTCAGAAATACATGCTGGCGGGGCTCGCCGCGTTGCTGCTCGTCGTGCAGATCGACCAGCCTTACCCGGCCGTCGCACCGCTCCATCATCTGCCCACCCTCATCCTGCTGGTCGCGGCGCCGGTGCTGCTCGGCCGCTGGGCGCTGTCGAACGCGGCGGTCGCCTGCATCGCCGGCTTCTTCGCGCTCCACACGATCGGCGGCCGCTGGACCTACACGGATGTCCCCTACGACGCCCTTGCCCAGGCGCTGACAGGCCGTACGATAAGCGCGACGTTCGGCTTCGCGCGCAATCATTACGACCGCCTCGTCCATCTCGCCTACGGCCTCCTCGCCGTGCTCCCCGTGCGCGAGGCGCTGATAAGGCACCTCGGCGTCGGCCGGCGCACCGCCCTCTACATCGCCGTCGAGTCCGTGTTCGCCGTCAGCCTGCTCTACGAGGTGTTCGAATGGCTGCTGACGCTCGGCATGGCGGGTGCGGTGGCGGATCGCTACAACGGCCAGCAAGGCGATATGTGGGACGCGCAGAAGGACATGGCCCTCGCGGCGTTGGGGGCGGTCGCCGCCGCGATCTGGCTGGCGTGGAGAAGCGGAGAAGAAGATGGTCGATGAAATGACCGGCGGCTGCGCCTGCGGTCGGATCCGCTACACGGCGCGGGTCGAGAATGACGAGGCTTACCTCTGCCACTGCCGGATGTGCCAGCGGGCCGTCGGCACCGTCTCGATCGCGTTCAAGAACATGAAGAAGGCGGACGTTGCCTGGGAGTACGAGCCCGACTGGTACGTCTCCTCGCCGATTGCTCACCGGCCTTATTGCCGCGAGTGCGGGACCTCGCTCGGCTTCGCCTTTCCGGACAGCGAGAATATGGATCTTACCATCGGCTCCTTCGACGATCCGTCGCGTTTCAGGCCCAAGCACCATTTCGGCGCGGAGAGCCTTCACCGCGCCTGGATCGACACCCAAGGCCTGCCGGAATATCGCACCGATGAATACAAGCCCCTCGTCGACCGCTGGGTGGCCGCCACCGGCAAGATGCCGGATTGAGCCGTCATTGCGAGCGAAGCGCGGCAATCCAGCGCCGATTCCGAGCCTGCTGGATTGCATCGCCGCGTCGCTCCTCGCAATGACGGTCGATGGTCATGGCCGCTAACCTCACCACCCGCCGTTTCACCGCTTCCGACGGCGCCGAGCTCGCCTGGCACGAGATGGGGGAGGGGAGGCCGGTCATCCTCCTCCACGGCCTCTTCTCCAACGCCGAGACGAACTGGATCCGCTTCGGCCACGCGGCCGCCATCGCCTCGCGCGGTTTTCGAGTCATCATGCCCGACCTGCGCGCTCACCGGCAAAGCGCCGCGCCGCACGACGAGGCTTCCTATCCGCCCGACATCCTCGCCCGCGACGGGCTCGAGCTGATCGAGCATCTCGGGCTCGCCGACTATGATCTGGGCGGCTATTCGCTCGGCGCCCGTACGGCGGTGCGGATGGTCATACTCGGCGCCAGGCCGCAGCGGCTGATCGTCAGCGGCATGGGACTGAGGGGCCTGCTCCACACCGGCCGCCGCTCCAGCCATTTCCGCAAGGTGCTGACCGGGATGGGCACTCACCCGCGCGGGTCGAACGAATGGCTTGCCGAGGCTTTTCTGAAGACGACAGGCGGCGATCCGCTGGCGCTGCTGCCCCTGCTCGGCAGCTTCGTCGATTCAGGCGAGGCCGATCTGCGGGCGATCTCGGTGCCGACGCTCGTTCTGTCCGGTGCCGAGGATCAGGACAACGGGCCTGCACCCGAGCTTGCCGAACTGCTCCCCGACGCTCGCTTCGTCGAGGTTCCGGGCAACCATATGAGCGCCGTGACGAAGCCCGATCTGGGCCGCGCCATCGCCGATTTCCTCGCCGCTTGACCCCCCAAAAGGGGAAGCGCAATAGCCCCCGCGACCAGACCAGAAACGAGGATGTCCCATGAAAGCCAGCGTCTCCGCCCTCGCCCTCGCCATCTGCCTCGCCGCCTGCACGACCGCGTCGGCCGACACCTCGACCGAGACTGCGGCGGCGACCCCGGCGGCGGCCCCCGCAAGCGCATCGACCGCGCCGACCGTCGACGAGGCCCGGGCCTTCGTCGCCCAGGCTGAGAAGGAGCTGGGCGACTTCTCGCTGATCAACAACCGCGCGCAATGGGTCAACAACACCCACCTCACCGACGACACCGACGCCATCGCCGCCTA